>DASQIG010000234.1:0-12693 GCA_035631735.1 Burkholderiales bacterium
AGCAAGGGCCACGTCGTGTACACGAAGGGCCAGCGCCGCTATCTGCGCAGGCTCGGCACGGCGCGCGCCGAGCCCGACAAAGGCGCGTACATGGCGGGGTTCAGCGGCGCGCAGCGCAGCCGCGAGCCCTCGGAGCTCGGCGATCGCGAACCCGCCGAGCGCATCAAGGACCTTGACTTCGAGGGCGTCGACGTGAACCTCACCCTGCCCTCGGGCTGGTTCGGCACGTGGACCGCCGGCGAGGACGTCGCGCTCGAGATGGCGATGTATCGCGCCTACCACCGCTGGATGAGCGACTACTGCGGCGCGTACCCCGAGCGTCTCGGCGGCGTGATCCTGGTCGGCACGCGCGACGTGCAATCCGGTCTCGAGGAAATCAGGCGCTGGGGAAAATCGCGCTGGGCCTGGGCGGTGATGGCGTACGCACCGTATGGCGTGCCGCTCGACCACCCGGATCTCGAGCCGGTGTGGGCGGCGGCGCAGGACCACGATCTCGCGGTCGTACTGCACACCTTCACGGTGATGCCGCCGTATGCGCCCGGCGGCCTCGACACGTGGGAGAACCTGTGGCTGCAGCGCTCCGCCGCGCATCCCTGGTGCGGCATGCGCAATATGGCGGCGCTCATCGGCGCCGGCGTGATGGACCGCTATCCGCGGCTGCGCGTCGCCACGCTCGAAGCGGGCCACGGCTGGCTGCCGTTCTGGATGAGCCGCATCGACGAGCACGCCGAAACGATTGCCGCCGCGCTGCCGCCGCTCAAGGCGAAGCCGAGCGGCTACGTGAAGAGCGGGCGCTATTTCCAGAGCATCGAGATCCCCGAAGGCGAGAAGCTCACCAATGCGGTCATCGATCTCGTGGGCGAGGATGTGCTGATGTACGCGTCGGACTATCCGCACGGCGAGTGCCACTTCCCGCAATCGGTCGAGCGGGTGCTCGCCTGGGACATGCCCGAGCGGCGCAAGCGCAAGCTCTTCTGGGACAACGCCGTGCGCCTCTACGCGCGCTGTGAGCTCCACTAGCCACCGCAAGCGGCTGCGCCTGCGCGAGCTGCTGGCACGGCGCGATCGGGTGCTCGCGGTGCTCCATCCGCCGACCGCGGCGCTCGCGCGCATCATGGAGCAGGCGGGCTGCGAGGCGGGATTCGTCGGCACCGCCGCCGTCGTCGGCGGCTACACCGGCCTCGCCGATGTCGGCACGGCGACGATGACCGAGTGCGTGCAGATCGGCAAGTGGATCGCGGGCGCCGTCGATTTCCCGGTGATCCTCGACGGCGACACGGGCCACGGCGGAATCATGGCGCTGCGGCGCCTGGTACGCGAATGCATCGAGGCCGGCCTCGCCGGCGTGCGCATCGACGACCAGCCGATCGAAGGCAAGCGCCGCACCCAATCTGCAGGCGTGCAGATCGCGCCGCCCGAGCAGGCGATCGCGCGCTATCGGGCCGCCGTGGAGATGCGCGATGAACTGGATCCCTCGTTCGTGATCATGGCCCAGTGCTACGCGCGCGATGCGGTGAACGGCGGGCTGGACGCGTGCATCGAGCGGCTGCGCGCCTACGAGCGCGACGCGGGCGTCGACTGGGTGCAGTTCGAGTCGCCGCACAGCGTCGACGAGATCCGCCGGGCGCGTGTCGAGGTCAAAGGCGTGCTTTCGTTCATGCGCGGCAAGCTGCCGCGCTACCTGAGCGCGGAGGAGCATCTCGCGCTCGGCGTGAACGTCGCCTGGTATCCGGGCTTCACGCACCACGTCGTCTGGGCGGCGCTCTCGGATTTCATGCGCGAGTTCCACAAGCGCGGCGTCGCGGCCTGGGACGATTTCCAGGCGGCGCACCCGAGCGGCTCCTATCCGATTCCCGAGGTGCCCGCAGCCGGTGAGGGCGGCGAGAAGCAGCGCGAGCTCGAGCGGCGCTACTACAAAGGGGAATCATGAGAGTCATCGCGATCGAGGAGCATTTCCTCACGCCGCTGTATCGCGAGAAGGTCGGGGCGAACGAGTACCGCAACTTCTACCTCACGAGCCGCGGCCAGCAGATGGGCCACGACATCATCGAAGAGAACTTGGACCTCGGCGCGAAGCGGCTCGCGCACATGGACGCGCACGGCGTCGATGTGCAGGTGCTCTCCTTCGGCTCGCCGGGGCCGCAGGCGTTTGCCGCCGACGTGGCGATTCCGATGGCGCGAGATGCCAATGACCGGCTGCATGCGGCAATGAAGGCGCACCCCACACGCTTCGCCGGGTTCGCCGCGCTGCCGACCGCCGATCCGCGCGCTGCGGTGGAGGAGCTCGAGCGCTGCGTGACGCAGCTCGGCTTCAAGGGTGCGATGACGCACGGGCACCAGCAGGGCGAATTCCTGGACGCGCGCAAATACTGGCCGATCTGGGAGCGCGCGGAGAAGCTCGGCGTGCCGGTCTACCTGCATCCGGCGCTGCCGCACCCGGATGCGCTGAAAGCGTATTTCGACGGTTACGAAGAGCTCGGGCGCGCGCCCTGGGGCTTCGCCGTGGACACGAGCTGCCATTTCCTGCGCCTGGTGTTCGCGGGCGTGTTCGACGCCTATCCGCGGCTCAAGATGATCCTCGGCCACCTCGGCGAAGGCCTGCCGTTCGCGATGCACCGGATGAACGAGCACTCCTGGGCGGCTGCCAAGCGGCGCGGCCTGAAAAGGCAGCCGATCGAGTACCTGCGCGACAACCTCGTGGTCACCACCAGCGGCAACTGGTTCGAGCCCGCGTTCGTCTGCACGCTGCTCGCGCTTGGCGCGGACAACATCCTCTTCGCCATCGACTGGCCCTACGAGGCGAACAAGACCGGGATGGAGTTCCTGCGAGCGCTCTCGATCAGCGACGCCGACCGGGAGAAGATCGCGCACCGCAACGCCGAGCGCCTGCTTCGCCTCTAATTCCGATCCAGGGTCGCAATTCCTTCCTGGAACGCACCGAACAAGTGGCGGAAAGAATTGCGACCCTGGATCGGAATTCTGGTCAATTCCTCTTGAACACCGAGCGGTCGACGTCGTCGAGCTTCCAGGTCTGCGTTGCCTCGCAGTAAGGGCATTCGAGGGTGCGCTCGGTCTCGGTAAGCGATTGGAACGTGTCAAAGTCCACGTCATAGCCCGTCTCGACGGGCCGGCTGCATTTTGTGCAGCGCACTCTCAGTGCCGGCATCGATTCCTCCCTTGGCCGGTGATGCTACAGAAAACAACGCCGCCCCGGCTTTGCTGCACCAGCGTGCAGAAGGTCCTCGTGCGAAGTTTTACGAAACCTTCAAAATCCGCTCCGTGCTGGACAACCAAGGGGGATAGAACATGAAATTCATGAGGATGCTGCAGCTCATGGTGCTCGCCGCGCTGGCGAGCCCGGCGCTGGCGCAGACGATAGCGAACGACGGCTACGCGCGCGATGCGTCGACGGTCGTGGTCAAGAATCCGTTCGGCTTGTGCTGGCGCAGCGGCCAATGGAGCGAAGGCAAAGCGATCGCTGACTGCGATCCGGACTTCGTGCCCAAGCCGGCGCCGAGAGCGGAGGCGCCCGCGCGTCCGGCCCCGCCCCCGGTCGAGGCGAGGGTCATCGAGGCGCCGCGGCCGGCGCCCGTGCCGGTCGCTGCCGCGCCGATCCCGGAGCCCGCGCCTCCGGTGCGCGCGCGGCTGCAGTCGATCACGCTCGGCGCCGACACCTCGTTCGATACCGGCAAGGCGGAGCTCAAGTCCGACGGCCAGGCGAAGCTCGACCAGCTCGTCGCCAAGCTGAAGGACGTCAACTTCGACGCCATCACCATCACCGGTCACACCGACGGCGTCGGCAGCGACGTGGCGAACCAGCGCCTCTCGCTGCGCCGCGCCAACGCGGTGAAGCAATACCTCGCTAACCACGGCATCGATGCGACGAAGATCAAGACCACGGGCCGCGGCAAGACCAGCCCGGTGGCCGACAACAAGACCGCTCAGGGACGCGCGCGCAACCGGCGCGTGGAGGTCGTGATCACCGGCACGCGCAGCTCATAAGAAGCCGGGACACAAAAAGAGGCCGCTCACGCGGCCTTTTTTATTTGTGTGTCTTCTCTGGCTTGCGCCGCTGCGCCATCCAGATGACGAGGTCCCAGGCGTTGTGGATGCCGGTCACGACCAGCAACATCGTCGCTACGGCGAGCGCCGGGGCGCCGTAGCCCTTTTCCAGCCACAGGCCGAGCGCGGCGAGACAGACGAGCGCATAGCTCACGAAGGGCAGGCTGACGAAGAACACCAGGTCCTCGGGATCACGCGTGGGCGGCTGATCGGGAAAGCCGTGGTGCCAGTGGTGATGCACGCGCGTCCACACCATGTAGACGATGCCGCCGATTCCCGTCGCCAGCAGCAGCACCGCCAGCGAGCGCTGCGGCAAACCCGGCACGAGAAGCAGCGCCGACACCAGGAACGCAGTGGTGAAGAACACCATCGTCGGCGTAACGAAACCCCGTATGCCCGATGCCGGGCGCCGGCCGATGTTGTCGGGGTTGATGGACACGACCACGAACATCAGGCCGGTGAGCGCCGCCGCCGAGGTACCGACGAGGAAATAGAACTCGTGCCAGCCTTGCAGCGGCTCAGACATCGATGCCCCTTTCACTGAATACTTCCAGCGCAATGCGATGCGCGTCGTTCGCCGCCGGAATGCCGGCGTACAGCGCGACGAGCAGGCACACTTCGCGGATCTCGCCGGGCGTGCAGCCGTTATTGAGCGCGCCGTTCACGTGGACCTTGAGCTCGGCTGCGCGGCTGATCGCGGCGTTCATGCCGATGACGACCAGGCTGCGGATCCTGCGCTCGAGGCCGGGCCGTGACCAGACGTCGCCGTACGCGTAGGCGTTGATCATCTGCTGCAGCGGCGCGCCGAATTCGCCGAGCGCGGCCATGCGCTTGTCGACGGCATCGGCTCCGAACATCTGCTTGCGAACGGCGAGGCCGCGACGGTAGAGTTCCTGCGTGTCCATGGCTTGCTTCTCCTCTTGGGGGAAATTCATGATACCTGCGTGGCATCGGCTGCTCGCCGCATCACTCCTTGCCGCGTCGCTCGCGTGGGCCCAGAGCTATCCGTCGCACACGATCAAGGTGGTGGTGCCGTACGGTCCGGGCAGCTCGCCCGACAGCGTCGGGCGGATCGTCGCGCAGCAGATGCAGGAGGGGCTCGGGCAGCCGGTGATCGTCGCCAACGTCGCCGGCGCGCTCGCCAACGTTGGTACGGCCGAGGTGGCGCGCGCCGCGCCCGACGGCTACACCCTCCTGCTAACGACCAACACGCCGCACGCCGCGAACGTCGCGCTCTTCAAGTCTCTGCCGTTCGACCCGGTGAAGGACTTCGCGCCGATCGTGCGCCTGATCACGACCTCGATGGTGCTCCTCGTGCGCAGCGACTTTCCGGCCGCGACGCTCGATGAGTTCATCGCCTACGCGAAGACCAAGCCCGGCGGCCTCACCGCGGGCTACGGCTCGGCGGCGACCATCGTCTCCATCGCCAAGCTGCGCACCGCGGCGGGCTTCAAGACGCTGGACGTCGCCTACAAGGGCGTGCCGCTCGCCATCACGGATGTCCTCGGCGGCCAGGTCGACTTCACGCTCGGCGATTTCGCCGTGGCGATGCCGCAAATCCGCGGCGGCAAGATGAAGGGGCTCGCGGTCACCTCGCCGCAGCGCACGCCGCTCGCGCCCGAGCTCCCCGCGGTCGCCGAGACCTTTCCGGGCTTCGAGACGCGCATCTGGTACGGACTGGTTGCGCCCGCACACACGCCGCCGCCGGTGGTGGCGAAGCTGCACGACGTCGTGTCGGCGAGCCTCGCCAAGCCCGACGTGAAGGCGAAGCTCGCCGGGCTCGGCCTCGAGCCGGCGCCGCTTGCGCCGGCGGAGTTCGGCGCGTTTATCCGGCAGGAAATCGCCAAGTGGACGCGGGAGATCCGCGACGCGGGGATCGAGCCGCAGTGATCGACGCGGCGATCGTCGGCCTCGGGCGCTGGGGACGCAGCCTGGTCGAGTCGGTGCAGGGCAAGTCGGACACGCTGCGCTTCGTGCTCGGCGTCGAGCCGGAAATCGGCATCGCGCGCGAGGTCGCCGCCAAGCACCAGTTGCAGCTCACGCGAGCGTTCGAAGAAGCGCTCGCCGACCCCTCGGTAGATGCGGTGGTGCTCGCCACACCACACTCGCTGCACCTGCCGCAGGTGCTGGCCGCCGCAGCCGCCCGCAAGCCCGTGTTGTGCGAAAAGCCGCTCGCGCTAACGCACGCCGACGCGCAGCAGATGATCGATGCCTCCCGGCGCGCCGGCGTCGTGCTCGGTGTCGGCCATAATCGGCGCTGGTGGCCGGCGATGCGTGAGCTGAAGCGCGTCGTCGAGTCTGGCGAGCTCGGCTCGCTGCTGCACATCGAAGGGCACAACAGCAACGAGAACTCCAACGCCGTGGCCGGCGGCTGGCGCACGCTCGCCGCCGAGTCGCCGGGCGGCGGCATGACCGGTGCCGGCCTGCACGCGCTCGATGCGATGGTCGGCATCGCCGGCCCGCTGAAGCAGGTGCAAGCGCAGCTCATCGAGCGCAAACCGCCGCCCGCGCCGCAGGACACGGCAGCGGCGCTGCTCGAGTTCGAATCCGGCGTCAGCGGGCTGCTCGCTACGGTGCGTGCAACGCCGTTCTACTGGCGAGTGCACGCGTTCGGCACGAAGGGCAATGCGGAGGTGCTCGGCGAGACCGAGCTCGTGCTGCGCATGAGCGGCGCGCGCCCTGAGCGCCGCAGCCTCGCGGCGGTGGATTCGCTGCGCGCCGAGCTGGAAGCGTTTGCCGATGCCGTGCAAGGCCGCGCGGCGTTCCCCATCTCGCCGGCGCAGATGCTCGATACCGTGACTGCGTTCGAGCGGGTGGTGGACGCTTTGCGGGCCTGACTCCGATTTCAGATCTTCGGCGTCCAGGGCTTGTCCGCCCAGGCGACGCCGACTCGCGCGACCTGCGCGTCGATGAGATAGGGCTTGCCCTCCTGCGTGGCCTTGCGCGCGCGCTCCAGCGCCGCGATGAGCTCCTCTGGCGCCTGCACGACTTCGGCCTCCACGCCGAAGCCCTTGGCGATCAGCGCCATGTTCATGTCCGGCTCGCCGAGGTAGTCGTGGAAGAAGCGCCCGGTCTGCACCATGCGGCCGCCGGGCACTTTCTCGATCACGCGGCTGTGCGGCCCGCCATATGCATGGTTGTTGTACACCACAGTGATCACCGGCAGCTCGAGCCGCGCCATGTTCCAGAGCGCGGTGGGGCCGAAGATGAACGAGCCGTCGCCGACCAGGCAGATGACTTGCCGATTTGGCCGCGCCAGCTTCACGCCCGCGGCCGTGCCGACCCCGGAGCCGAGATGCGCGCCGTAGTAGAAGAACAGATCGCGACCGCCCGCCGGATTGAAGTCGAAGCCGTGCAGCACGACCGAGCCTGCCTCGTGCACGATGATCGAGTCCTTGTCGGCAAACTGCGCGACTTCCCGCGTGACGCGATCGGCGAGCATCGGCGCGCGATCCCAGTCCGGGTTTTTCATCACCAGGTCGCGCAGCGTGCGCGCCTTCTCGTGAAAGCGCCGCGTCTCATCGGCGCGCGCAGCGGCCTTTTGTCTTAGCGCCGGTGTCATGAGCTGCGCCACCGCTGCCGTGAGGTCGTCGAGGCCGTAGGCGGCATCGGCGACCAGCGGCACATCGACCGGGATGATGTTGCCGATGCTCGCCGCATCGATGCGCATGTCGATGAACTTCGGCTCGCGCCCGACCATCGGCACGACGCTGTTGTGCTGCAGCTTGTTGCCGACGTTGAGCACCACGTCGGGGTTCTTCGGATAGTCGAGCGAGCTGAGGCGTGCGGCGGGCGGCGAGCCGACCCACAGCGCATGCGTCTCGGGGAAATTGACGTAGCACTGGCGTGCCTGCGTCACCGGCATGCCGAGCAGCTCGGCGAGCTTTGCCGACTTGCCGATCGCCTTGGCGTTGTAAACCTCATCGCCGACGATCATCACCGGCATGCGCGCCTCCACCAGCAGCTTTGCGGCGCGCTCGACCTCGGCCGGATTCGGGCGCACGCGCATGCGCGGATCGAGCTTCTCGTGCGCGATCACCTCGGCGCGCACGTGCTCGTCGTTGAAGTCCGAATGCCAGGAGGCGTACGTCGGCCCGTAAGGCGGCGTCCACGCCGCCTTGAACGCGCGCCGCACGGTCTCGGGGATCATGTCCGGCCGGCGCGCGAGCCACGCGTACTTGGTCATCGGCTGGACGATCTGCTCCTGGTTCGCCACTTCCTCGAAGCCGTCGCGGCCGGCGCGGCCGCTCTGGTCGGTGCGGTAGCTGTAGAAGACGAGCGGCGTCTGCTCCTTGTAGGCGTTGAACATCTGCCCCATGGCATTGACCAGGCCGACGACCGCCGCCTGCATCACCAGGGTCGGCTCGCCCGACGCCTTCACGTAGCCCGCGGCCATCGCCGCGCCCGGCCCCTCGTGCGGCGTCAGGATGTACTTGAGCTGCGGCCGGTCGACGAGCGCCTCGTAGAAATGCGCGTCCTCGCTCGCCGAGTTGCCGAACACGTAGTTCACGCCCGACGCAATGAGCTGCTCCGCGAAGCACTCGGCACCGGTGCCTTCCACTGTCTTGAACGCGCCCGTCGCCGCCTGCGCATGCGCTGTGGGAACGAGCGACTCGAGGATCTCGCGCGCAGCGCTGAGCGAGACGCCGGCGGTGGTCAGGCCTTTGAGGAAGGTGCGGCGCGAAATGGCTTGGGAAAGAAAGCCTGCGACCAGCTCTCTCATTGCGGCCTCCCGCTCATTTTCCGTAGGTGTTGCCGAGGTAGTCGGCCATCTGCTTGATCTCGTCCTGCGTCCACAGCGCGCCGCGGCCGACCATGCGGTAGAGCGTGCTCTCCCACGCGCGCCGGTCCTGGCGCTGGTCCATCCACATGTTGGGGCTGTGGCACTGGAAGCACTTCGACACCAGCACGTCCTTGCCCGGCGCATCGGGGAAGCCGACCGGGGCGGGTTTGTTCTCCTGCGCGAGTGCCGGCTGGACCATGAGCAGCGCCGCCAGCGTGCAACGCCAGCGCTTCACTTCGGCTGCTCCGCGGCGGGCGCACCTTTCACATATGCGGCATCCGCAAGCATCTGCAGCGCCTGCTGCTTTGCCGCCGTTTCCAGCTCGCGGTGCAGGAACGTGAAGACGACGAGAAGCTCCCCGACGGTCGCCATGCCCTGCGCGATGTACTTGTAGTCCCCCGCGGTGTTCTTCGACTCGCGGTCGGTGAGCGAGTAGTAGTAGCCGAGCGCTTCCTTCCCGCGCAGCTCGGCGAGCTTGGCTTCGCTCTCGACCGAGCTCGACAGCAGCTCGCGGCTGGACGCCTGCACGCGGTCCCTGATCGCCTGCGGCGTCAGCTCGGCGCGCTTCGCCGGCTCGAGCCATATTGCGGTGAGCTGCAGGCTGAAGCTGTCGTCCGCGGCCGGCAGCATGGCGAGTGCGATCGCCGGCGGGTTCTGCAACGGCTTATCTGCTACGCGCCACGCGGTGGGCACCTGGAGGACCAGCGTGCCATGGCCCGGCACTGCATGGCGCTGCTGCGCGATGCTCGCGCTGGAGAAAACCAGCGCGACGATGAGGAGCGCCGCGCGAAGCATCATGTACGGCTATATGTAGCACAATGCTCGGCACGCCCGATGAACTGGTTCGCTGCTCTCGCCTTCTTCGTGGCCGCTGCTGCCAGCGCGGATGCGCGTATCGAGCAGGCGCGGCGCGAGGGTGAGGTCGTCTGGTACACGGCGATGAACCTGCCGGACGCCGAGGCGCTGAAGAAGCCGTTCCTCGCGCGCTATCCCTTCCTTGCGCTCAGCGTGCTGCGCGCGCCGGGCGAGAAGGTGCGCACGCGCATCCTCACCGAGGCGCGCGGCCAGCGCTACGCGTGGGACGTCGTCTCCTTCAACCTGCTCGACATCGACGCACTGGATCGCGAAGGCTTGCTCGCCCCGCACAGCTCGGCGGCGATCTACGTGCGCCAATATGTGATCGGCTACAACACGCGGCAGGTGAAGCCGGAGCAGGCGCCGCGTAGCTGGGAAGACCTGCTCGCAGCGCACTGGACCGGGAAGCTCGCGATCGACGAGAGCGATGTCGAGTGGTACGCCGCGATGCTCGACTACTGGGGCCGCGACAAGGGGCTCGGGTACATGCGTGCGCTCGCGCGCCAGCAGCCGCAACAGCGCCGCGGCCACCAATTGCTCACGCGATTGCTCGTCGCCGGCGACTTCCCGCTCGCGCTGGTGCACGCCAGCGAGATCGACCAGGAGCGCCAGGACGGCGCTCCGGTCGACTGGGTGAGGACGCTCGACCCCGTGATCACCTCGCCGAGCCACGTGGCGATCGCGGCCAAGGCGCCGCATCCCGCGGCGGCGCGCCTGTTCGTCGACTTCCTGCTCTCGGAGGAAGGCCAGCGCGCCATCGCTTCTCGCGGCCGCGTGCCGGCGCGGACCGATCTCGCCGGCGCGGCGCCGCTGAAAGTGCACTACGTGAGCGCGCACCTCGCAGCGGACTTCAACCGCTATGAGCGCGAGTTCCGCGATATCTTCGGCAGGGCGCCATGACCGCCAAGCTCAAGCACATCGCGCTCGTCAGCGACAACTACGCGCTGCAGGGCAAGTTCTACGAGGCGGCGTTCGGCATGCGCACCGCGGCTGATCCGCGCCCCGAGCGCGCGGTGACGGTGAGCGACGGCTACGTCGGGCTTAACATCAACCCTCGCAAGCCCGGCCGGCCCGCGGGCTTGGATCACTTCGGGCTCGAGGTGGACGAGCTCGAGCCGGTGCTCGAGAGGCTGCGCAAATATCCGGAGGTGCAAGTCGTGGGGCGGCCAGGCACGCGGCCGTTCGCCGGCCTCAGCACGCACGACCCGGCGGGCAACGTATTCGATCTCTCGCAGCGCGAGATGGCGAACCGGGCGTCGGTCTATGTGGAAGCGGAGCGGCCGGCAGCGCGCCATATCAGCCACATCGCGCTGCGCACGCTGCAGGCCGAGCGGATGGCGGAGTTCTATGCCGAGGTGTTTGGCCTGCGGCCATCGCAACGCGACGCGAGCTTCCAGCTCAGCGACGGCCGTGTCACGCTCGTGCTCATGCCGTGGCGCATCACCGACTATGAAGGCACGGGCATCGTGCGCCCGGGGCCGGATCACTTTGGCATCGAGGTCGAAAGCCTGGCGGCGCTGAAGCAGCGGCTGCAGGAGCTCGGCGACAACAATCCGCACCTGCGCGTGCGCGAGCTCGCCGGGCGCGAGGGCGAGGCGCGGGCGCGCCTGTTCGAGCGCTGCTGCCCGCTCGGCAGCTATCGCATCGCGGACGTCGACGGCGTGCTGCTCGACATCGCCGAGCGCACATGAACGAGCGGGCGCTGCGCGTCGATGGGCTCAGGGTGCGCTGCCTCGAGCAGGGCAAGGGCGCCGCGGTGCTGCTCCTGCATGGCGCCTCGCTCGGCTCCTCGGCCGATGTCTGGGGGCGCAATCTCGCGCCACTCGCTGCGCACGGCCTGCGCGCGATCGCGCCCGACCTGCCGGGCTTCGGCCACACCGACAATCCGGTCGACCATTCGCTCGGCTATCGCCAGCGCTTCGTGACGATGCTCATCGATGCGCTCGAGCTCGAGCGCGTTGCGCTGGTCGGTCACTCGCAGGCCGGCCGCATCGCGCTGGAGCTGGCATTCAGCGCGCCGCAGCGCGTAGCCAAGACGGTGGTCGTCGCCACCGGCAGCCTGCTGCCGCCGCTCGAAGGCGCGGTTGCCGAGGGCGACGAGGGCACGGCCGCCGAGCCGACGCTCGCCCAGACGCGCGCGCTGCTGGAAGCGAACCTCTACAACAAGGCGCTCGCCACCGATGAGACGGTCGCGCTGCGCCAACGGATGAGCGTCGGCAAGAATTTCCAGGCGTTTGTCGCGCGCCAGCAGGCGAAGGGCGGCGGCACGGGCGGCGAGGCGCTGTGGCAGCGGGCGGCAAAGTGCGCCGTTCCGCTGCTGCTGCTCTACGGCGAGCACGACCGCGGCGATGCGGCGCGTCGAGCGGCGCGGATGAAAGCGCTCTACCCGCAGCTGGATCTGCGCGTACTCCCGCGCTGCGCGCACTTACTGCACTGGGATGCGGCGGACGCCTTTGCCGAGATCGCTGGACGGTTTCTCGCCGCGCGCTAGGCGCGCGCCAGCGTCCAGATGCCGATGGCGACGAAGCCCGCACCGGCGAGGTAGTGCAGGTAGCGCGGGTTGATGTACTGCGAAAGCAGGCTGCCGGCGAGCACGCCGATCGCGCTCGCCGTGACCAGCGCCGCCGAGGCGCCAGCGAACACCGTCCAGCCGCTCACTTCGCGCTCGGAGGCGAAGAGCAGCGTCGCGAGCTGCGTCTTGTCGCCGAGCTCGGCGACGAACACGGCGGTGAAGACGGTGACGAGCATGCGGTAGTCCATGAAGTCTCCTAGCGATAGAGCGCGCGGGCGAACATGTAGCTGCCGAGCGCGACGAGGCCGATGAAGAACCAGCGCATGAAGCTCGCCGCGGGCAGGCGGCGCCGGATGCGCTGGCCGACGTACATGCCCACGAGCGCCGGGAAGAGGGCGAGGAACGAGCCGCCGGCGAGCTCGGCGCTGTAGCGGCCGTGCGCGAGAAGCGCGAGGGTAATCGCGAGCGGGCAGACGAACGC
>DASQIG010000235.1:0-2978 GCA_035631735.1 Burkholderiales bacterium
GAGAGCCAGCGCAGCACGTCCTGCTCGCGCGGCGTGAGCTGCCAGGCCTGCGCCGGCGCCCAACCCGCGCGGCTAAGCGCGGCGCAAAGCCGATAGAGGTTGCCGAGGTGCGGGCGGATCAGCTCGAGCGCGTCGCGCTCCTCGTCGGCGAAGCCGGTCCCGCGCCGGTTGAAGACGAAGCTCACGAGGAGCCGCCGGTCGACGTGGATCGGCATCGCCATCGCGTGGTCGATGCGGATCGCGCGGTAGTAGTCGTTGTAGAGCCCGCTCTCGCGGAACTCGGCCTGCGGCACGAGATCGTCGATGCGCCTCGTCACCGCGCGCGGGTTGCGGCCGTGCTCGCGCACCAGCGGATGCTGGTGGAAATATCGATCGAATAGCGCGACCTCTCGGGCGGAAAGCGCGCCCGGCACATCGCTCACCACGGCACGGTGGCCGCTGTCGAGGTTGCAGACCGAGAGCGTGGTGAGCTCGGAGGCGACCAGCCGCGGCAGGCACTGCACGCCGCGCCGCGCGAAGTCGTCGCTCGCCACGCAGCCCTCGCCGATGGCGTGCAGCGCGGCCAGCGAGCGATCGATTTGCCGGTGCGAAAGCACGGCAGGCATGCTGCGCCCGCCCCGGTTGCCTGTCAACTTACTAGTAGGTAAGCTGGCGGCCGTGACCACCAACGAGCGCATCCTCGACCTCGCCGAGCGGCTGGTGCAGACGCGCGGCTACAACGGCTTCAGCTATGCCGACATCGCCGCCTCGCTCGGCGTCACGAAAGCGAGCCTGCACTACCACTTCCCCGCCAAAGCGGCGCTCGGCAAACAGCTCATCGGCCGCTACGAGCGCAACTTCCTCGTTGCGCTGGAGGCGATCGACGCCAAGGTAAAAAGCCCGCGCGAGAAGCTGCGCCGCTACGCCGGCATCTACGCCGACGTCCTGGCGGATGGCCGCATGTGCCTCTGCGGCATGCTCGCCGCCGAGTACGCGACGCTGCCGAGAGCGATGCAGCAGGAGCTGCGGCACTTCTTCGCCGAGAACGAGCGCTGGCTCGCTGCCGTGCTGGAAGAGGGCCGCGGCACGGGCGAGCTCGAGTTCGCCGGCAGCGCGCGAGAGGCGGCGAGCCTGCTCGTCTCCTCGCTCGAAGGCGCGATGATGCTCGCGCGCTCGCACGGCAACGTGCAGCGCTTCCGCGCGCTCGCCGAGCGCCTCGTCGGCCACCTTTCCGCCTAGGGAATCTTTGAATCGTCGTTCCCGCGCGCCATCGTCGTTCCCGCGCAAGCGGGAACCCAGTTTTTAAAAAGAAACTGGACCCCCGCTTTCGCGGAGGAGACGCTTCAAGGCTTTAGCACGGAGGCGCTTCAGGGCTTTAGCACGGAGACGCTTCAGGGCTTTAGCACGTACGCAATCTTCCCCATACCGCGCGACGCGGCGCGGGCGCAGCATGAGCGCGCTTCCTCACCAAAAGGAGAACGCTCATGAAACTGGACGGCAGGACTTTCGCCGGCATCGTGGTCGAGTGCGGCAAGCAGGCAGGCGACGCCGAGATCATCACTTTCAGGAACGGGCGCTTCCACTCGAGCGCCTGCAACGCCTACGGCTACGGCGACGCGCCGTACAAGGCGAGCGCTGCCGGCGAGGGCCTCGCGTTCGAGGCCGAGACCGAGAGCCCGCAGTACGGCAAGCTCGTGTGGCGCGGCGTGGTGCGCGGCAAGCGGCTCGACGGCACGCTGACGATGCTCAAGGACGGCAAGCCCGCCGCGGAGAAATGGGTGATCGCGGGAGAGCCGCAATGAACAGCGCGCACAGCCACAAGGCCGAGTGGAAGAACTTCGGCGCTGCGGACGAGGTGCGCCGCTTCCCGAACGGGCGCGTCGAGCTCCTCAACATCGGCGGCGCGGCGATCGGCCGCGCAGTGTTCGAGCCGGGCTGGCGCTGGGCGACCTCGGTGCAGCCGCTCGCGGGCACCAAGAGTTGCGAGGCACCGCACTTCCAGTACCACGTCTCCGGGGTGCTGCGCATCCGCATGGACGACGGCACCGAGTTCGACTGCAAGGCGGGCGACGTGTCGCTGCTGCCCTCGGGCCACGACGCGTGGGTGGTCGGCGACGAGCCGGCGGTGGTGGTCGACTTCCAGGGCATGATCGACTACGCCCGCGCGAAGTAGCTTGTCCCGGGCGCCCGGCGCCCTCATGTGAGTGAGTGCCGCCCCCGGCCTTCCGGCCAGTGGGCGGCGCGCCGCCTAGCGGCTACCCTGCTCGCATGACGACCGATCTTCTTTCGCAGTTCTCCAGTGCCCTTGCCGCTCGCACCGCGAGCGTGCAGGACGCCCTCGCCGCCGTGCGTCTTGCGCACGGGCGGCACCTCAGCGCCACGCTCTGGCAGCCCGACGTGGCGATCGCCTCCGAGCAATCGCTCCCTCGTCGCGACGAATTCGAGCTGGTGCTCGCCGGCGGCGCGGTAGTGAAGGCGCGACTTGCCGGCCGGGACGCGGGCACAAACATCGCCGCGTTGCGCATTGATCAGTCCGCGCCTTTGCCAACGTTCCAGGACGGTGAGGTAACCGCGGGCGCACTGGCGCTTGCGTACGGCGCAGATGGCGCGGGCGGCGTGCGCGCACGCCTGGGCGTGGTGAACACCGCCGGACCCGAATGGGCGTCGAGCGCCGGCGGGCGCATCGACCGTTACATCGTCCTCGACATCGCGCTCTCGCGGGCGGAGGAGGGCGGGCCGGTGCTCGACGCAACCGGACAGCGCCTCGGCATCAGCACGTTCGGCCCGCGCGGCCGGGTGTTGGTGATTCCATCCGCAACGATCGAGCGCGTGCTGCCGGCGCTGCTGAAAGACGGACGCATCGCGCGAGGCTGGCTCGGCGTCGGGTTGCAGCCGGTTGCAGTGCCCGATGCACTGCAGGAGCAAGCCGGTCAGCCGGGCGGTGCGATGGTGATGTCGATCGCCGCCGACAGCCCGGCCGCCAAGGCCGGCCTGGTCGC
>DASQIG010000236.1:0-7748 GCA_035631735.1 Burkholderiales bacterium
CGAGGCGCTGCCGTCCATGATCGGCAGCTCGGAGGCGTCGAGATCGACATAGGCGTTGTCGACGCCGAGCCCGCCGAGCGCGGACATCAAGTGCTCCACGGTGTAGATCTTCACGCCGTCGCGCACCAGGCAGGACGAAAGGCGCGTCTCGCCAACCCGCTCGGCGCGCGCGGGGATCTCGACCGGCGAGGCGAGGTCGATGCGCCGGAAGACGATGCCGGTATCAGGCGGCGCGGGGCGCAACGTGACGCGGACTTTCTGGCCGGTGTGCAGGCCGACGCCTGCGGCAGATACCAGCGCCTTGAGAGTGCGTTGTCGAAGCATCGCTAGGGGGTGGCCGATTTTAGCAAAGGCGTGCGCCGCATCAGTCCGCCTGCTTGCGCAGAAACGCCGGGATGTCGTACTTGTCGACGCCGCTTTGCTGCAAGGCCTCTACCGTGGACGCGCGGTTACGCCTTATCACCGCCGGCACCGCATCGAGCTGGTTGTAGTCCACCGGTCCGGGGAGATTGTCCGTGCCGGTCTTCTGCCCCGCGACGTTACTGAGCACGAGCTGCGGCTTGGGCGAGCGCGCGGCCGCCGGTGCGCCGAGACCGGTCGCCACGACCGTCACACGCAGCTGGTCTTCGAGCGCGTCGTCGTACACGCCACCGTAGATGATAGTCGCATCCTCGGCCGCGAAGGCGCGGATGATGTTCATCACCTCTTTCGTCTCGCGCAGCTTGAGGCTCGACTTCGATGCGGTGATGTTGACCAGCACGCCGCGCGCGCCGGCGAGGTTTACGCCCTCGAGCAGCGGGCAGGCGATCGCCTGCTCCGCCGCGATGCGCGCGCGATCGATGCCGCTCGCGCTGGCGGAGCCCATCATCGCCATGCCCTGCTCGGACATCACGGTGCGCACGTCCTGGAAGTCGACGTTGACGAGCCCCGGGTTGTTGATGATCTCGGCAATGCCGGCCACGGCATTGTTCAGCACATCGTCGGCCGCCTTGAACGCATCTTCCTGGGTGACGTCCTCGCCGAGCACTTCTTCGAGCTTGTCATTGAGGATGACGATCAGCGAATCGACATGCGGCCCGAGCGCCTCCAGTCCGCCCTCGGCGATCTTCATGCGCTTGGAGCCCTCGAACGTAAACGGCTTGGTCACGACCGCGACGGTAAGGATGCCGAGCGAGCGCGCCACCTCGGCGATCACCGGCGCCGCGCCGGTGCCGGTGCCGCCGCCCATGCCGGCGGTGATGAACACCATGTGCGCTCCGGCGAGCGCCTCCTCGATGCGGTCGCGATCGGCAAGCGCCACCGCGCGCGCTTCCTCGGGCTTCGCGCCGGCGCCGAGGCCGCTCGTGCCGAGCTGGATCTGGCTGGGCGAGCGGTTGCGCGCCAGCACCTGCGCGTCGGTATTGACGGCGATGAACTCCACGCCCTGCACGCCCTCCTCGATCATGTGGTTGATGGCGTTGCCGCCGGCGCCGCCCACGCCGACCACCTTGATGATGGGCCCCGTTACCTGGCTCTCTACGATCTCAAACATGTTGTTATCTCCTTGCCGTTGTTATTGACTTCAAAAGTTGCGTTGAAACCACTCTCGCATGCGTCCGAGCACCGCTCGTACCGAGCCGCTCTGGCGCGAAAGCCGGCCGTGCTGCACCTGAGAAACGCCCTCGAGCAAAAGCCCCACCGCGGTCGCGTAGCGCGGCGCGCGCACCACGTCGGCGAGGCCGCCGGCGTAGCGCGGCACGCCGATCCTCACCGGCATGTGGAAGATCTCCTCGCCGAGCTCGACCATGCCCTGCATGACCGCCGAGCCGCCCGTGAGTACGAGGCCGCTCGACAGCAGCTCCTCGAAGCCCGAGTCGCGCAGCGCGTGCTGCACCAGCGAATAGAGCTCCTCTACGCGCGGCTCGATCACCTCGGCGAGCGTCTGGCGCGAAAGCGTGCGCGTGCCGCGCTCGCCGATGCCGGGCACTTCCAGCATCTGGTTCGGATCGGCAAGCTGGCGCAGTGCCACGCCGTGGCGGACCTTGAGCGCTTCGGCGTCCGCGGTCGGCGTGCGCAGTGCCATGGCGATGTCGTTGGTGATCTGGTCCCCTGCGATCGGCACCACCGCGGTGTGCCGTATCGCGCCGTGGGTGAAGACCGCGATGTCGGTCGTGCCGCCGCCGATGTCGAGCAGGCACACCCCGAGATCTTTCTCGTCCTCGGAGAGCGCGGCGCGCGACGAGGCGAGCGGCTGCAGCACCAGGTCTTTCACCTCGATGCCGCAGCGGCGCACGCACTTGATGATGTTCTGCGCCGCCGACACCGCTCCGGTGACGATGTGCACCTTCACTTCCAGGCGCACGCCCGACATGCCGATCGGCTCGCGCACGTCTTCCTGGCCGTCGATGATGAATTCCTGGCGCAGCACGTGCAGGATCTGCTGGTCGGTCGGGATGTTGACCGCGCGCGCGGTCTCGATCGCGCGATCGACGTCCATCACGCCCACTTCGCGGTCCTTCACCGCGACCATGCCGGTCGAGTTGAAGCTGCGGATGTGGCTGCCCGCGATACCGACGTAGGCCGCGGCGATCTTGCAGTCGGCCATCAGCTCCGCTTCCTCGAGCGCGCGCTGGATCGCGGCCACCGTCGCTTCGATGTTGACGACCACGCCCTTTTTCAGCCCCTTCGACGGATGCGAGCCCATGCCGAGGATTTCCAGCGCGCCGTCCGCGCCGAGCTCGGCGACCAGGCAGGCGACCTTCGAGGTGCCGATGTCGAGCGCCACGACCAGGTTCTTGTTCTCTTTCGCCATCAGCCTTTGACCCGGACGGTGAAGCCGTTCGGATAGCGCAGATCGACCACCGCGCCGAGCGGCGCGCGCGGGTTCGTTTCATGCGCGGCGACGAACCGTGCCAGCTTGACCTCGGCCGCCTGCGCGTCGCGCCCGAGCTTGAGCTCGAGGCCATTGGCGAGCTTGAGCTCCCAGGCAAGGCGCGCGCTGAGCGTCAGGCGCTCGATCGGGCTGCCGAGCGGCGCAAGCACCTGGGAGAAGCGCGCGTAACGGCTGGCGAGCTCCGCTTCCGTTGCGCTCGGGCCGCTGAAAAGCGGCAGGCGAGCCGTAGTTTCCCCGGCGAAGCGCTCGCCCTGCGGGTTGACGAGGCCGCCCGCTGCCCAGCGCGCGAGCGGCACCTGCTCTTCGATGCTCACTTCCAGGCCATCGGGCCACACGCGGCGCACCGCAGCCCGGCGTACCCAGGGCAGCCGTTCGAGCGCCGAGCGCAGCTCGCCGATCGGCGCGGCGAAGAAGTTGCCGCGGCCGACGTGTGCCAGGGTCAGCTCCACCTCCGCGCGCGGTGCTTGCTGCAGCGTGGTGCTCAACTCGATCGTGCGCACCGGAAAGAGCGCCGAATGCAGCAGCCAGTACGACGCCGCCGCCGCGAATGCCAGCGCTGCCAGCCCGACGAGGAAGCCGGCGGCGGCGTTCAGCAGGCGCGGGTTATCCCACATGCGCGCCCTCGAGGATCTTGACGCACAGGGCGTCGTAGGAAAGACCGATGGCGCGCGCCGCCATCGGCACGAGCGAATGGTCCGTCATGCCGGGCGAGGTATTGATCTCCAGCAGGTAAGGCCGCCCGTGCCGGTTGAGCATCAGATCGACACGTCCCCAGCCCGTGCAGCCCAGTGCACGGAACGCCTCGAGGCACAGCGCCTGCAGCTGCTTTTCCTTCGCCTGCGTCAGGCCGCAGGGAATCAGGTAACGCGTGTCGTTGGCGATGTATTTCGCCTCGTAGTCGTAGAACTCGCGCGGCGTCTGGATGCGGATGATCGGCAGCACCCGTTCGCCGAGGATGCCGACGGTGAGCTCCGGGCCGTCGACGAACTTCTCGGCGATGACCACCGGGTCGTAGTTCACTGCGAGCGCAAAGGCCTCCTCGAGATCAGCGGCGCGCTTCACTTTGGTCATGCCGACGGAGGAGCCTTCGCTTGCCGGCTTGACGAAAAGCGGCGTGCCGAGCCGGCGCGCCACGGCCTTCAAGTCCGACTCTCGAGTCAGCACGACGTAGGGCGCCGTCGGCAGGCCCTCGGCCTGCCAGATGCGCTTGGTGCGCAGCTTGTCCATGGCGAGCGCGGAGGCGAGCACGCCGCTTCCGGTGTAGGGCGTGCCGAGCCACTCGAGCACGCCCTGCACGGTGCCGTCCTCGCCGAAGCGGCCGTGCAGCGCGATGAAGGCGCGATCGAAGCGCTCCTTGGCGAGCTGCGCCACGTCGCGCTCCCTGGGGTCGAAGCCATGCGCGTCGACGCCGCGCGAGCGAAGCGCGTTGAGCACCATCGTGCCGCTCTTCAGCGAAACCTCGCGCTCGGCCGACCTGCCTCCCAGGAGCACGGCGACCTTGCCGAAGTTCATGCCGGCTCCCCCACGATTCGCACCTCGGTCTGCAGCACCGCGCCCTTCATCTGGTAGACCATGCGCTGAATGTGCTGGATCAGCCATTCGATGTCGGCAGCGCGCGCCGCGCCCTGCGGATTGACGATGAAGTTCGCATGCTTCTCCGATACGCGCGCCGCGCCGCGGGCGAAGCCCTTCAGGCCGCACGCTTCGATGAGGCGCGCCGCATGGTCGCGCGGCGGATTGCGGAACACGCTGCCGGCATTGGGCAGCGAGAGCGGCTGCGTGGCGATGCGGCGCGCGAGCAGCTCCTTCATCACGCCGCGCGAGGTTTCGCCATTTCCCGGCTCGAGGCGAAACCAGGCGGCGGCGAACCACTCCTCGCGCGCGCCCCGCGGTGCGCAGTGCCGGTAGCCGATCTCGAATTCGCTGCGCGCGCGCTCGGTGATGGTCCCTGAGCGATCGATCGTCGCCACGCGCTCGACGATGTCCCAGGTCTCACCGCCGTAGCAGCCCGCATTCATGGCGAGCGCGCCGCCGACGCAGCCGGGCACGCCCGCCAGGAACTCGGCGCCTTCCAGCTCGTGCAGGGCGGCGAAGCGCGCCACCTTCGGGCTGGCAACGCCGGCTTCGGCGTAGATCAGAGCGCCTTGCATGCGCGGCCGGCGCGCCGCGGCGTGCGTCATCACCACCGTGCCGCGCCAGCCGCCGTCGCGCACCAGGAGGTTGGAGCCGAGTCCCACGAAGAGCAGCGGCTCATCGGGGGGCAGCTGGCGCAGGAAGTGCGCGAGATCCTCGAGGTCCGCAGGCACGTAGAAGCGATCGGCAGGACCGCCGGTGCGCCAGCTCACGTGGCGGCCCATCGGCTCGTCGAGCTTGAGCCCGCCGCGCAATCCGTGGAAGGGGAGCGCTTCGGCCATGTTCATGCCAGCTGCCCGGCCACGTTGCCGATGGACCCGGCGCCCATCGTGAGCACGACGTCGCCGTGGTGCGCGACGCGCCGGATCGCGGCCGGCATCTCGGCAATGTCCTCGACGTAGATCGGCTCGATCTGCCCGGCAACGCGCACCGCACGCGCCAGCGAGCGTGCGTCGGCGGCGACGATCGGCGCTTCGCCCGCCGGGTAGACCTCGGCGAGTAGCAGCACATCGGCGGTGGACAGCACTTTGACGAAGTCCTCGAACAGGTCGCGAGTGCGCGTATAGCGATGCGGCTGGAACGCGAGCACGACGCGCCGCCCGGGAAACGCGCCGCGCGCCGCCTCCAGCGTGGCCGCCATCTCCGCTGGGTGGTGGCCGTAGTCGTCGATCAGCGTGAAACTGCCGCCGCTTTCGAGCGCGAGCTCGCCGTGATTCTGGAAGCGTCGACCGACGCCGCGGAATTCGGCGAGCGCCTTGAGCACTGCCGCATCCGACACGCCGACCTCCTCGGCGACCGCGATGGCGGCAAGCGCGTTGAGCACGTTATGCCGCCCCGGCAGGTTGAGCAGCACGTCGAGCGAGCGCGCGCCGCGCCGCTCGGCGCGAAAGCGCATGCGCGCGCCGTCGTGGGCAATGGCCGCTGCGCGGATCGTGCAATCGGCACCGGTGCCGTAGGTCACCACGGGTTTCGAGACGAGCGGCTGGAGGTCGCGCACGTGCTGATCGTCGCCGCAGAGGATCGCCGCGCCGTAGAAAGGCAGGTTCTGCAGGTACTGCACGAACGCCTGCTTCAGGCGCGAGAAGTCCTGTCCGTAGGTGTCCATGTGATCGGCATCGATATTTGTCACGACGGCGATCACCGGTTGCAGGTGCAGGAAGGAGGCGTCCGATTCATCGGCCTCGACGACGATGAAGTCGCCGCTGCCCAGGCGCGCGTTGCTGCCGGCGGCGTTAAGCCGCCCGCCGATCACGAACGTCGGATCGAGGCCGCCCTCGGCGAACACGCTCGCGACGAGGCTCGTCGTGGTGGTCTTGCCGTGGGTGCCGGCGATCGCCACGCCGCGCTTCAGCCGCATCAGCTCGGCGAGCATCAGCGCGCGCGGCACGAGCGGGACGTGCCGCTCGCGCGCCGCCTCGAGCTCCGGATTGTCGGGCTGCACGGCGCTCGAGACCACCACGGCGTCCGCGCCGTGGATCTGCTCGGCCCGGTGCCCGTGGAAGATCTTCACGCCGAGGCCGGCGAGCCGGCGGGTCGCGGCGTTCGCGGCGAGGTCCGAGCCGCTCACCTGGTAGCCGAGGTTGGCGAGCACCTCGGCGATGCCCGACATGCCGGCGCCGCCGATGCCCACGAAATGGATACGGCGCACTTTGTGTTTCATCGCGCAAGCTCCATGCAGCGTTGCGCGACCAGCCGTGCGGCCTCGGGCCTGCCGAGCGCGCGTGCGTTCTGCGCCATCTTCAGCAGCGCCGGCCGGTCGAGCGTGCCGATGAGCGCCGCGAGTCGCTCGGCGCTGAGCTCGGGCTGCGGCAGCAGGATCGCTGCGCCGCGCTCGGCGAGGAACCGCGCGTTCGCCGTCTGGTGGTCGTCGACCGCGTGCGGAAACGGCACCAGGATGCTCGCCATGCCGCCTGCGGAGAGCTCGGCGATGGTCACTGCCCCGGCGCGGCAGATGACGAGATCGGCCTCGGCGTAGCGGCGCGCCATGTCGTCGATGAAGGCGACCAGCTCGCCTCGCACGCCGGCCGCGTCATAGGCCGCGCGCAGTGCTTCGAGATGCTTCTCGCCCGCCTGGTGCACCACCCGCGGCGGCTCGGCGAGCAGCGCGAGCGCGCGCGGCACGGCTTCGTTCAGCGCCTGCGCGCCCAGGCTGCCGCCGACGACGAGCAAGCGCACCGGCCCCTGACGGCCGCGGAAGCGCTCATCGGGCGACGCGATGCCCGCGATCTCGCTGCGCACCGGATTTCCGGTCCACTCGGCGCCGCGCAGCGCCTGCGGGAAGCCCGCCATCACCCGGTCCGCGACGCCGGCGAGGACGCGGTTGGCGAGGCCGGCGATGGCGTTCTGCTCATGCAACGCGAGCGGTCGCCCGAGGAGCGAGGCCATCATGCCCCCCGGAAATGCGACGTAGCCGCCGAGGCCAAGCACCACGTCCGGGCGGATGCGCCGTATATGGCGAGCGCTTTCCCAGAACGAGTAAAGCAGGTTCGCAGGCAGCAACAGCTTCTGCAGCAGTCCTTTGCCTCTTGCCGCGCGCGCGCGGATCCAGGCCGCTGCATAGCCATGGCGCGGCACGAGCCGCTCTTCCATGCCGCCGCGCGCCCCCATCCACACCACCTGCCAGCCCGCGGCGCGCGCCTCGTGGGCGACTGCGAGGCCGGGGAAGATATGTCCGCCGGTGCCGCCCGCCATGATGAGCAGCGTCCTCACGCGTGCAATCCCCGAGCGAGCTGCCGATTCTCCC
>DASQIG010000237.1:0-13427 GCA_035631735.1 Burkholderiales bacterium
AGGGAGACAGGTACGGCTTCGCCCACGTCAGGCCTGCGACGGTGTCACCGCGTGGATTGTATTCGCATCCCACCCAGGCCGAATATCCGATGCGATCGAGATGGCGCAGCAGAAAATCGAAGTTGATCTCCCCGCTGCCCGGCTCGTGGCGCTCGGGTACATCGGCGATCTGGATATGGCCGATGCGGCCGAGCAGGCGCTCGAGGGTGCGCGCGAGATCCCCTTCCATGATCTGCATGTGGAACACGTCGTACTGCAGGCGCGCATTGCTCTCGCCAGCGGCGTTCAGCACGTCGATCGCCTGCCTGGTGCGGCTGAGGAAGAACCCCGGGACGCTGCGCGTGTTGATCGGCTCGATGACCAGCTCGATGCCGAGTCCGCCGAGCCGGCGCGCGGCGTGGCGCACGTTGGCGACGAGCGCATCGAAGTGCTCGCGATCCACCGGCGCAAGCCCGGCGATGCAGTTGAGGCGCGCGCAACCGGCGGCGGTGGCGTACTCGATCGCGCGCTCGACGCCGTCGCGGAACTCGCGCTCGCGCCCCGGCAGGCAGGCAATGCCGCGCTCGCCGCGCGCCATGTCGCCCGCGGGCAGGTTGTGCAGCACCGCCTGCACGCCGGCAGCGCGCGCCGCGCGCGCGATCTCTTGCGCCGGCCAGGCGTACGGGAACTGGTACTCGACGTAGCGAAAGCCGGCGGCGCGCGCCGCGGCGAAGCGCTCGAGGAACTCGACTTCGGTGAACAGGGTCGAGAGATTGGCGGCGAGCTTCGGCATGATCGGCCAGCATAACCAAAAGCCGACGGATCCCGGCGCTCCGCCGGGGTCGGCCGATTTATCGCAACGACCGGCGCCTCAAGGACGGCTTTTTGGCCGCCCCCGGCTGACGGTGCTAGACTTTTTTTGGCTCGCACGCTCATACCAAAAGGAGAAAACAATGGCCGCGTTCTTCCAATCGCTCGGAAAAACGATCACCGCCGGTGTGGTGGTGCTTATCGTGCTGCTTCTCATCCTCGTGGCGGCCGGCGGCCGGGTGGCGCTCGGCGACCACGGTTGGTGGCTGTTCGCGATGCGCTGGCTGCACATCACGAGCGGCGTGATGTGGATCGGCTTGCTCTGGTACTTCAACTTCGTGCAGACGCCGTCGATGCCGAAGATCCCGGATGCCGAGAAGCCCGCGGTGACCAAGGTGATCGCCCCCACCGCCCTCTTCTGGTTCCGCTGGGCGGCGATGGCGACGATCATCCTCGGCATCATCCTCGCCCTGATGAACGGTTACTTCGTGCAGGCAATCACGCTGCAAAAACCGTTCACCTCGATAGGCCTGGGCGCGTGGCTCGGCACGATCATGTGGTTCAACGTCTGGTTCGTGATCTGGCCCAACCAGAAGAAGGTGCTCGGCATGGTCACGGTCAGTCCCGAGCAGAAGGCGGCCGCGGCCAAGGCAGCGGGCATGGCCTCGCGCATCAACACCATGCTCTCCATCCCGATGCTCTACTTCATGGTGGCGCAGAGCCACGGCGGCGTGGCGTTCTAGAAACTATTTCGCACCGGGAATGCCGCCGATGCGGCTTCCCGGCTTGATCCCCCGCGCGGCGAACCAGCCGCGGTTCATCTCCAGCGCGTAGGGCGCGGCGCGCCGCGCGCAATGCGAGTCCTCGGTCTGCGGCGCCATCTCCTCGATGTTGATGACCGTGCCGTGCTCATCGATGAAGGCGACCGAGAGCGGCAGGAGCGTGTTCTTCATCCACATGCAGTGCGTGGCCGCCTCGTCGAAGATGAACAGCATCCCGGCATTGCTCGGCATCGCCGTGCGGTACATGAGGCCCTGCCCGCGGCTCGCGAAATCCGCGGCCACCTCGGCGCGAATCAGATGCATGCCGGCGTTGAGCTGCAGCACCGGCAGCGGCTGCGCCGCCGCCGGGGCGGCGCCGATCAACAGAGCAAGCAATACGCGCATGAATGAAAAAGGCAGGGACTCGCCCTGCCTTTGCATACCATGAAAGCGGGTTACTTCTTGTCCATCTTGTCCATTTTGCCGGACGACTTCTTCTTGCCTTCGCCTTTTTTCTTTTCCATCTTGCCTTTCTTCTTGTCGGACTTCTTCTCCATCTTGGTGCCTTCCTTCTTCTCCATCTTGCCGCCCTTGTCCTGCGCGAGCGCGGCGAAGCTGGTCGCCGCGAACATCGCCGCGACGAGGACTGCAACGAGCTGCTTCATGTCTTCCCCTTCTCTGGTGGTTGATCTAACGTTAGACCGGCCTCTAGGCGCAGTCCGCGGTGATTAACGCGCGAGGCTGACGACCCGTTGACACGACCGGCGGAACCGGTTGTAAATCAATCGAGTAGGGCGCAAGGGGGGTATAATCGCCGCCTTTTTCCGGTCCTCCCAGGGAGCAAGTTCCATGGCTTACCAGCACATCAAGCTGCCCTCGAGCGGCGAGAAGGTCCGCGTGCGGCGCGATTTCTCGCTCGAGGTGCCCGACCGTCCGATCATCCCCTACATCGAAGGCGACGGCACGGGCGTCGACATCACGCCGGTGATGCTGAAGGTGGTCGACGCGGCGGTGCACAAGGCCTACGGCGGCAAGCGCAAGATCGTCTGGATGGAAATGTTCGCCGGCGAGAAGTCGTGCCGTGTCTATGGCGAAAACGTCTGGCTGCCCGACGAGACGCTGCAGGCGGCGAAGGAGTTCGTCGTATCGATCAAGGGACCGCTCACCACGCCGGTCGGCGGCGGCATCCGCTCGATCAACGTCGCGCTGCGCCAGGAGCTCGATCTCTACGTGTGCCTGCGGCCGGTGCGCTGGTTCAAGGGCGTGCCCTCGCCGCTGAAGAAACCCGACGACGTCGACATGGTGATCTTCCGCGAGAACGCCGAGGACATCTACGCCGGCATCGAGTGGCCGGCGCAGTCCGCCGAGGCAAAGAAGGTCATCGATTTCCTCATCCGGGAGATGAAGGTCAAGAAGATCCGCTTTCCCGAGTCCTCGGCGATCGGCATCAAGCCGGTGTCGATCGAGGGCTCCGAGCGCCTGATCCGCCGCGCCTACCAGTACGCCATCGACAATCAGCGGGAGTCGGTGACGCTGGTGCACAAGGGCAACATCCAGAAGTTCACCGAGGGCGGCTTCCGCGACTGGGGCTACAAGCTTGCGCAGCGCGAGTTCGGCGCGCAGCTCGTCGACGGCGGTCCCTGGATGAAGTTCAAGAACCCGAAGGGCGGGCCGGAGATCGTGGTCAAGGACGTGATCACCGATGCGATGCTGCAGCAGATCCTGCTGCGCCCCGCCGAGTACGACGTCCTTGCCACCACCAATCTCAACGGCGACTACATTTCCGACGCGCTCGCGGCGGAGGTCGGCGGCATCGGCATCGCGCCGGGCGCGAACCTCTCCGACACCGTGGCGATGTTCGAAGCGACCCACGGCACGGCGCCAAAGTACGCCGGCAAGGACTATGTGAATCCGGGCTCGGAAATCCTCTCGGCGGAGATGATGCTGCGGCACATGGGCTGGATGGAGGCCGCCGATGCGATCATTCGGTCGATGGAGCGCGCGATCCAGGACAAGGTCGTCACGTATGACTTCGCGCGGCAGATGCAGGGCGCGAAGCAGGTTTCCACCTCCGGCTTCGGCCAGGCGATGATCGAGCGGATGTAGCGATGAGGGCGCTGGTCGCGACGGGCTTCGCCTGCGCGCTCGCCTGCAGCGCGGCGGCGCATGCCGGGTGGTACGCCAACGCGGATGTCGAGCATTTCCGCTGGGCCGAAAGTACGAACCCGAGCGTGACGGAGACCGGGCCGATGTTCGGGCTCGGCGGCGGCTACCGCCTGCTTCGACCCGCAGGCTGGCAATTCGGCTGGCGCGGGCGGCTGTATTTCGGCTCGCTTGACTACAACGGCGCCTTTCTTTCGACCAACCAGCCCGCAACCGGTACCAGCGAGTACGCGGGGCTCGCCAATGAGGGCCAGGCGATCTACCGCGTGCCAGGCAGCGCGAACGGAATGGAGTTCGTGAGCGCCCTGGTGCTCGACTACTGGAACCGCCGCCTCTCCTCGGTGCAGCGCGAGCAATACTGGGTCGCTTCGGTGCGGCTCGGACTGAACTTCGACCGGCGGGAGGCCAAAGGCTGGTTCGGCGGCGGCGGCCTGAAGTACCCGTTCTGGACGCGCCAGGACGCGCACCTCACCGACCTCGGCTTCAACGCCAACCCGCACCTCGAGCCGAAAGGCGCGCTTAGCCTCTATGGGGATGTGGGATATCGGTTTAGCCGCCGTTGGAGCCTAGCGGGCTATTACGACAGTTACCGATTCGACGAGTCCGATGCGACGCCGCAGATCATCAACCCCGCAGTAAACGGCTGCAGGGGCGCCCCGCTGGACCGCCCCGGCGGCTGCCAACTGGTCCAGCCGCAGAGCAGGCAAGACAGCTTCGGCCTGCGGCTGCAGTACAGCTTCGAATAAAAAAGGCCGCCTCGCGGGCGGCCTTTCAAAATCGAGCGGGTGCGCCTAGACCTTCTGGATGTTCGAGGCCTGCTTCCCCTTGGGCCCCTGGACCACGTCGAAGCTGACCTTCTGCCCTTCCTTCAGGGTCTTGAAGCCGGACATGTTGATCGCCGAAAAATGCGCGAACAAGTCCTCGCTGCCGTCGTCGGGCGTGATGAAGCCATAGCCCTTCGCGTCGTTAAACCACTTCACGGTGCCTGTTGCCATGCTCTCTCCCTTATTGCTGTTGATCTGAGCTACCGGGCCAGCGTCGTCGACGCTCCATGATCCCGAGCCATGCCTGGAACTCCACGACCCCGCCGCCCTCATGTGGCAAACAGACAGCCTGACTCCAAACACAGCCCGCCTTTTACGCGTCGCTCCCACCGTCGTCAAGAGCCGTGCCTGCGCGTGTTGCGCGCGCGCAAGGCGGTGAAAAACCACCGTAATCCACCCGGTCGGTGCTGGCCGTCGCATTGCACCGCCCCCCTACATTTATTAGGATAGTCCGCAGGAACTGGGCTAACGCATCCATTGTCAGATTTGCGGGGGGCACGAGGCGCGTAGTAGCGGCATGGCGCAGCAAAAGGACGACACCCTACTCGAGGCGCAGCGCTCCAAGCTGAAGCCGCCGCCCATGTTCAAGGTCATGCTGCTCAACGATGACTACACGCCGATGGAGTTCGTGGTTGTGGTGCTGCAAAAGTTCTTCAGCATGACGCGCGAGCGTGCCACGCAGGTCATGCTGAAGGTGCACCGGGAAGGCATCGGCATCTGCGGCATTTATCCGCGTGATGTCGCGAGCACCAAAGTGCAGCAAGTTGCCGCATACTCCCGGAAGCATCAGCACCCGCTGCAGTGCGTGATGGAAGAGACGTAACGGCAGGAAGAGACGTAACGGCAGGAAGAGACGTAAGAGCTGAAAGAAAGGCTGAAAGGTAAGGAAGCGCAATGATTGCCCAGGAACTCGAAGTCAGTCTGCACATGGCGTTCGTCGAGGCCCGCCAGAAACGCCACGAGTTCATCACGGTCGAGCACTTGCTGCTCGCGCTGCTCGATAACCCCACTGCCGCCGAGGTGCTGCGCGCCTGCGGCGCGAACATGGACGAGCTGCGCAAGAACTTGACGCAGCACATCGCCGAGCAGACCCCGCGCATCGCCGCCGACCGCGAGGTCGACACCCAGCCCACCCTTGGCTTCCAGCGCGTGATCCAGCGCGCGATCCTGCACGTGCAGTCGTCCGGGAAGAAGGAAGTCACCGGCGCCAACGTGCTGGTGGCCATTTTCGGCGAGAAGGACTCGCACGCGGTGTACTTCCTGCAGCAGCAGGGCATCGCGCGCCTCGACGTCGTCAACTACATCTCGCACGGCATCACCAAGACGCCGCAGGCGCACCCGGGCAAGAGCGAGCAGGATGCCGAACAGGAAGGCCAGGCCGAGACCTCGAACAGCCCGCTCGACAACTATACCCAGAACCTCAACGCGCTCGCCCTCGCCGGCAAGATCGACCCGCTGATCGGCCGCGACAAGGAGCTCGAGCGCGTGGTGCAGACGCTGTGCCGCCGCCGCAAGAACAACCCGCTGCTGGTCGGCGAAGCCGGCGTCGGCAAGACTGCGATCGCGGAAGGGTTGGCGCGCCGCATCGTCGAGGGCAACGTTCCCGACCTGCTGGCCAAGTGCACGGTGTACGCGCTCGACATGGGCGCGCTGCTCGCCGGCACCAAGTACCGCGGTGACTTCGAGCAGCGCCTGAAGGCGGTGCTGAAGCAGCTGGTCGACAACCCGAACGCGATCCTCTTCATCGACGAGATCCACACGGTGATCGGCGCCGGCGCGGCGTCGGGCGGCACGCTCGACGCATCCAATTTGCTGAAGCCCGTGCTGTCCACGGGCCAGCTGAAGTGCATCGGCGCCACCACCTACAACGAGTACCGCGGCGTGTTCGAGAAGGACCACGCTCTCTCGCGGCGCTTCCAGAAGATCGACGTGGTCGAGCCGTCGGTCGATGAGACGGTGGAAATCCTCAAGGGCCTGAAAACCAGGTTCGAGGCCCACCACAGCGTCAAGTACACGGCGAACGCGCTCACCACGGCGGCCGAGCTCTCCGCCCGCTACATCAACGACCGGCATCTGCCCGACAAGGCGATCGACGTGATCGACGAGGCGGGCGCCGCGCAGCGCATCGCGCCGAAGGCGAAGCAGAAGCGCATCATTGGCAAGGCCGAGATCGAGGAGATCATCGCCAAGATCGCGCGCATCCCGCCGCGCAGCGTTTCCACCGATGACCGCAGCGCGCTGGCCAATCTCGACCGCGATCTCAAGGCGGTGGTGTTCGGCCAGGACAAGGCCATCGACGCGCTCGCCTCCGCCATCAAGATGGCGCGCTCGGGGCTCGGCAACCCGCAGAAGCCGATCGGCAACTTCCTGTTCTCGGGGCCGACCGGCGTCGGCAAGACGGAAGTGGCGCGCCAGCTCGCCTACTGCATGGGCATCGAGCTCATCCGCTTCGACATGTCGGAGTACATGGAGCGCCACGCGGTCAGCCGCCTGATCGGCGCGCCGCCGGGATACGTCGGCTTCGAGCAGGGCGGGCTGCTCACCGAGCAGATCACGAAGAAGCCCTATTCGGTGCTGCTGCTCGACGAGATCGAGAAGGCGCACCCGGACATCTTCAACGTGCTGCTGCAGGTGATGGACCACGGCACGCTGACCGACAACAACGGGCGCAAGGCGGACTTCCGCAACGTCTGCATCGTCATGACGACCAACGCGGGCGCCGAGTCGCTCGCCAGGACGCAGATCGGCTTCACGCCCTCGGTCAAGCCGGGCGACGAGATGGAAGCGATCAAGAAGATGTTCACGCCGGAGTTCAGGAACCGCCTCGACGCGATCATCTCGTTCGGCGCGCTCGACGAGAAGACCATCATGCGGGTGGTCGAGAAGTTCCTGATGCAGCTCGACGAGCAGCTCGCGGAGAAGAAGGTCGAGGCGCAGTTCACCGACGCCCTCAAGCAGCACCTGGCGAAGAAAGGCTTCGACCCGCTGATGGGCGCGCGGCCGATGGCGCGGCTCATCCAGGACACGATCCGCCGCGCGCTCGCCGACGAGCTGCTCTTCGGGCGGCTGCAGCACGGCGGCAAGGTGACCATCGACATCGGCGCGGACGAGAACCTCAAGCTCTCCTTCGAAGAGGAAGCAGCGCCGGTGACCTGACGCCGGGCCTGCCCAGACTGCAAAGGCCGCTTGCCGCGGCCTTTGCTTTTTGGGCCGCCGGCAGTACGCTTCGCCGCGCGGAGGACCCCATGAACGCCAGACTCGTTGCAGCGGCGCTCGCGCTGGCCGCGGTCGCGGCACACGCCCAGGACAACCCCGTTGCGCGCAGCCTTGCCGCTACCTGCGCAAGCTGCCACGGCACCGAGGGCCGCAGCGTGACGCAGGAGGTGGCCTCCCTCGCCGGTCTGCCGAAGGAACACATCGTGGCGCAGATGAAGGCATTCCGCGACGGCACGCGTCCCGCCACGGTGATGCAGCAGCTGGCGAAAGGCTACAGCGACGCGCAGATCGAGCTCGTCGCAGATTACTTCTCGCAGAGGACCCGATGAAGCGCCGCGACTTTCTGAAGCTCGCCGGCGCCGCCACGCTCGCCGGCTGCGCGACCCGCGGCGCTTCCGCCAAGGCGCGCGTGGTGGTCATCGGCGCGGGCTACGGCGGCGCCACGGCGGCCAAGTACGTTGCCATGTGGGACCCGGACATCGAGGTCACCGTCGTCGAGCGCGGCACGCAGTTCATCTCGTGCCCGATTTCGAATCTGGTGCTCGGCGGCAACCGGACGATGCAGGACATCACGCGCGGCTATGACGGCCTGCGCAAGTACGGCGTGCAGCTGGTGAACGCGGAAGCGCTCGCCGTGGACAGCGACAAGCGCACCGTCGCCCTGAGCGGCGGTGGCACGCTCGCCTATGACCGGCTGGTGCTATCGCCCGGCATCGACTTCCTGTTCGGCGAGATCGCCGGCTACCAGGGAGCCGAGCCGCGCGTACTGCATGCATGGAAGGCCGGCCCGCAAACCGTGGAGTTGCGCCGCCAGCTCGAGGCGCTGCCCGACGGCGGCGTGTACCTGCTCGCGGTGCCGGTCGCGCCCTATCGCTGTCCGCCCGGGCCCTACGAACGCGCCTGCCAGGTCGCCCACTATTTCAAGCGCGCCAAGCCGCGCTCCAAGGTGCTGCTGCTCGACGCCAACCCGGACGTCACGTCGAAGGGGCCGCTCTTCAAGCGCGCCTGGGAAGAGCTCTACCCCGGCATGATCGAGTATCACCCGAACTCCAAAGTCGTCGCGGTCGACACGGCGACGATGAGCGTGCGCACAGACTTCGAGACGGTGAAGGGTGATGTGCTGAACGTGGTGCCGCCTCACCGCGCGGGCGATATCGCCGTCAAGGCCGGCGTCGTCACTACGGGCAACCGCTGGTGCGACGTCGACTGGCGCACCATGGAATCGAAAGCCGTCAAGGGAGTTCATGTGCTTGGCGATGCCACGCTGTCGGCCGGCGGCATGCCGAAATCGGGCCACATGGCGAACGCGCACGCCAAGCTGTGCGCGGCAGCGCTGGTCGAGCTCCTGAACGGCCGCGAGCCCAATCCCAATCCGGTGATGAACAACACCTGCTACAGCTTCGTGTCCGACCGCGAAGTGATCCACGTCGCCTCGGTGCACCAGTACGATGCGACGCAAAACACGATCCTCCCGGTGAAAGGCGCGGGCGGCGTGTCGAGCGCGCGCAGCGAGCTGGAAGGCGCCTACGCCTGGAGCTGGGCGCGAAACATCTGGGCGGACATGCTCGCCTGAAGGGTGCGCGGCGGAGCCGCTTAGCGCCCCGTCGAGCCGAAGCCGCCAGCGCCGCGCGTGCTGGCGGCGAACTCCTCCACGACGTCGAACTCCACCTGCACCACCGGCACCACGACGAGCTGCGCGATGCGATCGAGCGGCTGGATGGTGAAGCCCTGCTTGCCGCGGTTCCATACCGAAATGGTCACCGGGCCCTGGTAGTCGGAATCGATCAAGCCGACAAGATTGCCGAGCACGATGCCGTTCTTCGAGCCGAGGCCCGAGCGCGGCAGGATGACTGCGGCGTAGCCGGGATCGGCGACATGGATGGCGATGCCTGACGAGACCGGGTGACTGTCGCCCGGCGCAAGCGTAAGCGGCGCGTCGAGACAGGCGCGCAGATCCAGGCCCGCCGCACCGGCCGTGGCGTAATGCGGCAGCATGGCGCGGATCCTCTCGTCGAGGATGCGTACCTGCAGCTTTCTCATTTCGGCAGCGCGCCGGCGATGTGCGCGACGAGCTTGCGCGCCAGCTCGAGCTTCGGCCCGCGGCCGAGGTCGTGCTCGCCGCGCTCGTCGTAGAGCTTGATGGCGTTGTCGTCGGCGCCGAGCGCCTGCCGCGCGAGGTTCGCGGCGAGGAGCGGAATGCCCTTCTGCGCGCGCTTCTCGGCGGCGTTGCGCTCGAGGTCCTCGCTCTCGGCGGCGAAGCCGACGCAGAAGGGCGCGTTCTTCAGCTGCGCGACGTAGGCAAGGATGTCGGGGTTCTCGACCAGCTCGAGGGTGACCGCGCGCCCGTTCGCCTTCTTGATCTTGCGCGGCGATGGATTCTTCACCTTGTAGTCGGCAACCGCGGCGACGGAAATGAACACGTCGCTCGCCGGCGCGGCCTGTTTGACGGCCGCGAACATCTCGTCTGCGGTGCGCACGTCGATGCGCGAGACGCCGGCCGGCGTCGGCAGTGTGACCGGACCGCTGATCAGCGTCACTTGCGCGCCCGCCTCCTGCGCGGCGCGCGCCACCGCGTAGCCCATCTTGCCGGAGCTCACGTTCGTGAGCACGCGCACCGGATCAACCGGCTCTTCGGTCGGGCCGGCCGTGACCAGCACGCGCTTGCCGCTGAGTGCCTTGGGCGCCAGCAGCGCCTCGATCTCACCGGCGATGTCGCGCGGCTCGAGCATGCGCCCGAGCCCGACCTCGCCGCAGGCCTGGTCGCCCGCCGCCGGACCGGCGATGGCTACATCGTCCTGGCGCAGGCGCGCGACGTTGCGCTGGGTCGCGGCGTTCTGCCACATCTCGACGTTCATCGCCGGCGCGACCAGCAACGGGCAGCGCCGCGCCAGGCAAAGGCTGGAGAGCAGATCGTCGGCGAGGCCGTTCGCCAGCTTGGCAATGAAATCGGCACTCGCGGGCACCACCGCAACGAGATCGCGATCGCGCGAAAGCGCGATGTGTCCCATGGTATCGGGCACGCGCGCGTCCCACAGATCGGTCCATACCGCCTGGCCGGAAAGCGCCTGCATCGTCGTCGGCGTGATGAAGCGCGTGGCGGCCTCCGTCATGGCGACGCGCACGTCCGCGCCGCGCGTGACGAGCAGGCGCACGAGCTCGGCCGCCTTGTAGGCGGCGATGCCACCGGTAATGCCGAGGAGCACTTTTCTGCCGGTCAACGCCATGGCCTGGCACCCGTTATGGATTCTAAGGGAAACGAGGAGACGGGCCCGTCATGGGCATATCCAGCTGGGATCCGAAGGAACGGCCACGCGAGCGGCTGCTTGCCAAGGGTGCGGGCACACTTACCGACGCCGAGCTCGTAGCGATCCTGCTGCGCACCGGGGTACAGGGCAAGAGCGCGGTCGATTTAGCGCGCGACCTGCTGAAGAAATACGAAGGCGTTACCCGCATGCTGGAAGCCGGCGCGGAGCTTGAGACCATCAACGGCCTGGGCCCGGCCAAGCGCGCCCAGTTCGCCGCCGCGATCGAGCTGGTGCGCCGCTCGCTGCAGGAAAAGCTCAAACAGAGCGCGGCGCTTACTTCGCCGGGCGCAGTGCGCGATTACCTGCGGCTCAAGCTCGCCTCACGGAAAGAAGAGGCCTTTCTGTGCATCTGGCTAGATGCCCAGCACAAGACAATTGACATCGAAGAACCATTCCGCGGCACGCTCACGCAGACGAGCGTCTACCCGCGCGAGATCGTCAAGGCGGCGCTGCGCCTCAACGCCGCGGCGGTGATCTTCGCGCACAATCATCCTTCCGGTGTCGCCGAGCCGAGCCGCGCGGACGAACTGCTCACGCGCGACCTCGCCAATGCGCTTGCGCTGGTGGAGGTCAAGGTGCTCGACCATTTCGTCGTCGCCGGCAGCCACGCGGTCTCGTTCGCGGAGCGCGGACTGCTCTAGAAACCCTGTATAATCCGCGCCTTTCGCGAATTCCGGAGCACCCCGATGTCCCGCGTCTGCCAGGTCACCGGCAAAAAGCCGATGAAGGGCCACCTCGTTTCGCACGCCAACAACAAGACCATCCGCACCTTCCAGCCGAACCTGCACTACCGGCGCTTCTGGCTGGAGAGCGAGAGCCGCTGGGTGCGGCTGCGCGTGTCGACGGCGGGCCTGCGCCGCATCGACAAGGTGGGCCTCGAGGCGGTGCTCGCCGAAATCAAGGCCCAGTCAAAGCAGAAAGCCTAAGCCATGCGCGAGAAGATCAAGCTCGAATCCTCGGCCGGCACCGGCCACTTCTACACCACGACCAAGAACAAGCGCAGCACGCCTGACAAGCTCGAGATCAAGAAGTACGACCCGAAGGCGCGCAAGCACGTCATCTACAAGGAAACCAAGCTGAAATAAAAAAGCCCGCCGAAGCGGGCTTTTTTGTTTCGGGCGCGCCTAAGCGACCGCGTAGGAGCGCAGCCGCTCCGAAAACGCGACCAGCGGCGCCACCCCGCTCGCTTCGGCGCGCCGGCACCAGTCCTGGAGCTGGCGCAGCAACTGCTCCTTCGAGGCACTCGAGCGCTCCCAGAGCGCCGCGAGCTCGTGGCGCATGGCAAGCGTGATCTCGAGGGCACGCGATTTCTTCAGCGCCTCGGCGAGCTTGTGCGCCTCGGCGCCGGCGGCGGCCTGGCCGCGCAGCAGCGCTCGCTTGAACGAGCCGAGCACCTCGGCATCGCGCGGCGACCAGCGCCGCAGGCGCGCGAGCTCATGGACATACGTCTGCTTGACCGACTTGGCGTAGCGCGACAGCACGTCATAGCGGTGCGCGATCACGGCGTGCAGCGTGTCGAAATCGACCGCGCGCGGCTCGGCGAAGCGCGGCTTCGGCGCCACTTTCTTGATGGTTGCGAGGCCGAGCGCGCTCATCATGCAGATGTACAGCCAGCCGATATCGAACTCGTACCACTTCGAGGAGAGCTTGGCCGACGAGGCAAAGGCGTGGTGGTTGTTGTGCAGTTCCTCGCCACCGATCAGGATGCCCCACGGCACGATATTGGTGCTCGCATCGGCCGTATCGTAGTTGCGATAGCCGAAGTAATGCCCCACGCCGTTGATGACCCCGGCCGCCCAGAACGGAATCCACGCCGCCTGCACGAGCCAGATCAGCGCTCCGGGCAGGAGGCCGAAGGCGGCAAGATCGAGAGCGAGCAGTACGAACACGCCGATGAACGAGTGCGGCGTGTAGAGGTTCCGCTCGATCCAGTCGTCGGGCGTGCCGTGGCCGTACCGATCGAGGGTCTCCTGGTTATAGGACTCTGTGCGGTAGAGGAATACTCCGCCCCAGAGAACGCGGTTGATGCCGTAGATCTGCGGGCTGTGCGGGTCATCGGCTGTTTCGACCTTCGCGTGATGCTTGCGGTGGATCGCCGCCCATTCCTTGGTCACTTGCCCAGTGGTGAGCCACAGCAGAAGCGAAAGAAGTGCTCCGCGACGGGATGGAGGTCCAGCGCACGGTGCGCCTGGCAGCGATGCAGGTAAATCGTGACCCCTGCGATGGTGACGTGAGTCGTTGCAAGCGCCACGAGCGCCAGCCCCCACCAGGGGAGGTCAAACCAGCCGGAAAAGATCATTCAGTAGGACTGCCTTTAAGAGTGATTATTCAGTGGCGCCGGGCATTGTACGCGAAGCCTCGCTGACGAG
>DASQIG010000238.1:0-2089 GCA_035631735.1 Burkholderiales bacterium
CACGAGCCTGAGTTGCGGACCCTCGATCCTGGTCCCGGTGGGCAAGGCATTTTCGCTACGCATGCGGTGCGCCATCGCGAGTAGCGTGCGGCTATCCAGGTCGTACACCGGTTTCGTGTCGGGCTGGTCGCCCGCTTTCGGATCGTCGCCGCCCAGGACGAGGATGTTGCGAATGCCAAGCGACGCCGCGCCGAGGATGTCGCCCTGCAGCGCGAGGCGGTTGCGGTCGCGGCAGGTCATCTGGAAGATCGGCTCGATGCCGCTCTGCACGAGGAAGTGCGCCGTCGCCAAGCTCGAGAGATGGACCTTGGCACCGGCGCCGTCGGTGACATTGACGGCGGTCGCCAGGCCCTTCAGCGGCATCGCGCGGCGCAGAAACTCCGCCGCGTCGGTGGAAACCGGCGGCGTAATCTCGGCGGTGACGACGAACTGGCCGCTACGCAGCTTCGCCTGCAGTTCGCTCGCTGCGCGCCGCTCGGCAACCATGGGCCGGCGATCTTAGCATTGGGATTTAACCCAACCCACAATTCCGATCCAGGGTCGTAATTGTTTCGCGGTCGCGCTGCAGAATAATTGCGACCCTGGATCGGAATTCATAGATGCCCGAGCTGCCCGACGTCACCGTCTACATCGAAGCGCTGCAGAGCCGCGTGCGCGGCCGGCGCCTGGAGCGCGTGAAGCTCCTCAATCCCTTCATCCTGCGCACGGCCGTGCCGCCGATCAGCCAGGCGGAAGGTAAGCGCGTGGCGGGCATCCGACGCGTCGGCAAGCGCATCGTGCTCAAGCTGGAAGGCCCGCTCTACCTCGTGCTGCATCTGATGATCGCGGGCCGGCTGCGCTGGCTGCGGGATAAGGAGAAGCCGCCAGGGCGCATCACGCTCGCGCTCCTCGAGTTCGAGAACGGCGCTCTCGCCTTCACCGAAGCCGGCACCAAGCGGCGCGCGTCGCTCCATCTGCTGGACACGCTCGCCGGTTTGGACCCCGGTGGGGCCGAGGTATTTGCGATCGATGCGGCGGAGTTCGCCGCGCGCCTGCGGCGCGAGAACCATACGCTCAAGCGCGCGCTGACCGATCCGCGGCTCTTTTCAGGCATCGGCAACGCGTACTCGGATGAGATCCTGCACCGCGCGAAGCTCTCGCCCATCGCCATGAGCGCCAAGCTGACCGATGAGGAAGCGCGCCGGCTATACGAAGCGACCCGCGCGACGCTCGCCGATTGGACCGCGCGGCTGCGCGCCGATGCGGCGGGCGGCTTTCCCGAGAAGGTCACCGCCTTTCGCGACGGCATGGCGGTGCATGGCCGCTACGGCAAGCCCTGCCCGGTGTGCGGCGCCCCGGTGCAGCGTATCGTCTTCGCGGAGAACGAAACGAACTACTGCCCGCGCTGTCAGACGGGCGGCAGAATACTGGCAGACCGGGCGCTGTCGCGGCTGCTCAAGAAGAGCTGGCCGCGCACGCTCGATGAACTGGAGACCTGACCATGAATCGCCGCAGCCTCCTCGCCCTTCTCGGTCTCGGCGCCGTCGCCATGCCGGCGCTCGCCCAGCAGAAGAAGCCCGCCGCCAGGCACCGCGTCGTCTTCCAGGTGAGCGACAACGACCCGGCGCGCTGGAACCTCGCGCTGAACAACGCCAGGAACGTCCAGACGGATCTCGGCGCGCAGAACGTGCAGATCGAGATCGTCGCCTACGGGCCCGGCATCAACATGCTCAAGGCCGAATCGGCGGTCGCCGGCGGCCTCGCCGCCGCGCTCGACACGAACGTCGGCCTCATCGTGTGCGAAAACACGATGCAGAACAACAAGGTGGCGCGCGACGAGATGTACGGCGGCATCAAGTACGTGCAGGCCGGCGTCACGCACATCATGCGCCGCCAGGGCGAAGGCTGGGCCTACATCCGGCCCTAGCTACTCGGCGCTTGCCCGCCCGTCCCGGCGCTGGCCTCGGACAGCCAGCGCGCCTGCTCCTGGAACTGGCCGATCGCCTTGCGCTGGTTCTCGGTAGCGATCTGCACGAGGCCGCCCCAGTAGCTCATGGCGCGCTCGAACTGGTCGCCCGCCAGGCGCGTCTGGAACGCCATCAGCTCGTCG
>DASQIG010000239.1:0-4648 GCA_035631735.1 Burkholderiales bacterium
GCCTTCGCCGACGATGACGAGGAGACGGTGCGCCATCGGCTGCTGTCGGCGAACCTGGTGGGGCCGGCCGGCTTCGTCAGCATGGAGGACGGCGAGGCGATCGAGGTGATCCAGAAGGCGACGAAGAGCGCGCCGGACGCCTGCGCGGTGATCGAGATGGGCGGGCGCGGCCCGCTGCGCGACCTCGCGCACCGCGTCACCGAGTCGCCGATCCGCGGCTTCTGGTCCTACTGGGCGGAGCTGATGGGCGTCGAGGCGCCTGGCGGAATCCGATGAGGGAAGCGCTCGGCGCGCTCATGGCCGAGTACGCCATGGCGCTCGACGAGGATCGGCTCGAGGACTGGGTCGAGCTCTTCGAGGAAGCGTGCGACTACCGCGTGGTCACGCGCGAGAACGTCGAGCAGGGGCTGCCGAACGTGCTCATGTGGTGCGACAACAAGAACATGCTGCGCGATCGCGTGGAGTCCTACCGCCACGTGAACCAGTACAACCCGCACTACGACCGGCACGTGATCGGCCCGCTTCGCATCGTCGCCCAGCGGGACGGCGCCGCGACGTTCGAGGCGAGCTACAGCCTCTTCCAGACCGACCTCGAAGGAAATTCCCGGCTCTACAGCGTCGGGCGCTACCGCGTCGAGGCGCTGCTGCGCGATGGCGCCGCGCGCCTCAAGTCCGTGCAGGTGGTCGCCGACACCGGCACGATTCCGTCGCTGCTCGCGACGCCGATCTAGCGCTTGATCGGCTTCGTGAAGGGGAAAACCTTCGTGTAGCCGAGGATGTCGGTGATGAGCAGGATGATGAAGACGAGCAGCAGCGCCCCGACGATCGCTTCCACGCCATCGCCGCCGGCCGGCAGCGCACCCATGCGACCTGCGAGCTCTGCCGCTTCATCGTCGCTCAGCGCCGCCACGCGCGCGCTCACGTCAGCGGGAGTTACGCCGTAGGCCTCGAGCTGCGCGCGCACGTCGCGCCGCTCGAGCAGCCTCGCGATTCGCTCGCGGGCGCCGGATGTACCCGAGAGCGCGCTCTGCGTCGGCAGCATGCCGGCCTGCACCGGCAGCGGCAGTCCCATGCCGGCAACGGAAACGATGAGCGTTGCGGCCAGCAAGCGGCGGAGCGAAGCCATGGCTCTTCCTTTCTGCAGTTGTTGGTGCGGCGAGGCTAGCACCTCAGACCGCGTTGTATCCACCGTCGACCAGCAGGTTCGCGCCGGTCATGAAACTCGATGCGTCGGAGGCGAGGAAGAGCGCCGCTGCCGCGATCTCTTCCGGCTGGCCGAGTCGATTGAGCAGATGCTTGGGGCCGAGTGCCTCGCGCGCCTTCTCCATCGTGCCGAAGCGCAGCATGCGCTCGGTCTCCACCGCGCCCGGCGAGAGCGTATTGACGCGGATCTTCTGTGCGGCATGGTCGGCCGCCATTGCCTTCGCCATGGTGATAAGCGCGCCCTTGGTGGCGCAGTAGGCGACGCGGCCCGGCGTGCCCACCGTGCCGAGCTGGGAAGCGATGTGGATGATCGAGCCGCCGCCCGCGCGCACCATGTGCGGAATCGCCCAGCGACTCATGAGATAGGCCCCACCCACGTTCACCGCAAACACGCGGTTCCACGCCGCGAGATCGAGAGCCGTGACCGTCGCCGTCGGATCGCGCATGGCGGCGGCGTTGACCAGGATGTGCACGCCGCCGAAAGCGTTCGCCGCGCGCTCGACGGCGGCGCGCGTCTCGCTCTCGGAGGACACGTCGCAGGCGATCGCGAGATCGGCCTTGACCCTGGCCGCGTCGAGGTCGACGCCCGCTGCCTTGGCGCCCGCATCGCGGAACGCGCGCACGATGGCGCCGCCGATGCCGCCCGCGGCGCCGGTGACGATGGCGCTCTTGCCCTGCAGTGAGAATCGCTGGTCCATGGCTCTAGCGCCTCCCCAAGTAGGCTTCCTTCACGCGTGGATCCTGCTTCAGCGCGGCGCAGCTCGCCGCCGCGATGATCCGCCCGGTCTGCAGCACGTAGCCGCGGCTCGCCGTCTCGAGCGCGTAGCGCGCGTTCTGCTCGACCAGCAGGATGCTGGTGCCCGCGGCGTTGGCCGCGCGGATGCTGCGGAAGATGTCCTGCACCACGAGTGGCGCGAGGCCGAGCGAGGGCTCGTCCATGCACAGGAGCAGCGGCTCGGACATCAGCGCGCGCGCCAGCGCGAGCATCTGCTGCTCGCCGCCGGAGAGCGTGCCCGCCGCCTGCGCGGCACGCTCGCGCAGGCGCGGGAACATCTGCATCGCCCGCTCGAGCAGCGACTGGAGCTTCGCGCGGTTGCCGCGATATTTGAAGCCGCCCATCTCGAGGTTCTCGCGCACCGTCAGCGCCGGGAACACGCGCCGGCCTTCCGGCACGAGCGCAATGCCGCCGCGCGCGCGCTGATGGGCGGGCGTGCGCGTGACGTCCTTTCCCCGGAACAGGATGCGGCCCCTGCGCGGCAGCATCGCGCCGGCGACACCGCGCAACGTGGTGCTCTTGCCGGCGCCGTTGGCGCCGATGAGCGCGACGATCTCGCCTTCGGCCACGTTGAACGACAGGTCGCGGCAGGCCGGCACCTCGCCATAGGCGAGCTCGATGCTCTCGACCTCAAGCAGCAAACTCGCCTCCCAGGTAGGCCGCCACCACCGCGGGATTCGCCTGCACCTCGCGCGGCGTGCCTTCGAAGAGCGCTTCGCCGTGGTCCATCACGAACACGCGCTGCGCGATGTTCATGACCAGGTCCATGTTGTGCTCGACCACCAGCAGCGTGATGCCGCGCTGCGCAATCTCGGCGAGCCGGGCCAGCAGGAAATCGACCTCCGCCGCGTTCAGCCCCGCCGCGGGCTCATCCACCATGAAAAGCCGCGGCCGCGTGGCGAGCGCGCGCGCGATCTCCAGCATGCGCTGCTGGCCGTAGGGCAGCGCGGCCGCACGCTCGTGCGCGCGCGCGCCGAGGCCGACGAAATCGAGCAGCTCGCGCGCCTCGGCGTCGTAGCGCCCGGCGCGGCCGCGCACGAGGTGGTGCCAGAACGGCGCGTCCTGGTGGATGTGGAAGCCGGCGCGCACGTTCTCGAGCAGCGTCAGCTGCTTGAACAGCCGGATCTTCTGGAAGGTGCGTGCAATGCCCAGGCGCACCCGCCGGTACGCGGGCATGCCGATGAGGTCGCGACCGCCCCATTGCAGCGAGCCGGCGTCGGGCTGGTAGATGCCGGAGAGGAGGTTCAGCAGCGTCGACTTGCCGGCGCCGTTCGGGCCGATGAGCGCGAAGATGGATTTCTCCGGCACCGCAAGGGACACCTCGCGCACCGCGCGCACCCCGCCGAAGCTCTTGCTCAGCGCGCGCGCCTGAAGCATGAGGCGATGCCGCCGGGCAGGAACAGCACGACGAGCGTGAGCGCGACGCCGTAGATCATGAGGCGCAGCTCGCCGAAGCCGCGCAGCAGCTCGGGAAGAAACGTCAGCACGATCGCGCCGATCACCGGGCCGATCATCGTGCCCATGCCGCCGACGATCACCATTGCCATCATGGTGAACGACTCGACGATGTTGAATGCATCCGGCACGAGCGTGCCCACGAACCCGGGATAGAAGCAGCCCGCCAGCCCGCCGATCGCGGCCCCTACGCCGAAGGCGAACGCCTTCCAGAGGGCGCCATGCACGCCGAGCGCGGCCGCCGAGATCTCGTCCTCGCGGATCGCGCGCAGCGTGTCGCCCACCGGCGAGCGCACCAGGTTATCCATCACGATGTAGACGACCAGCGCGATACCCGCCACCAGGTAAAAAAGCGCGACGCTGCCGTGCACCGGCGGCGCGATACCGTAGATGCCGCGCACCCCTTCGGTCACTCGCTCCCAGTTGACCAGCACCTGGTAAGTGATGACCGCGAAGCCGAGCGACGCGATGGCGAGGTAGTGCCCACGCAGCCGGACTGCGAACGCCGCGAGCGCGAGGCCGAGGAAGCCGGCGGCGATGATCGCCGCCGCCGCGGCGAGCCAGAAATTCCAGCCGTAGGTCTTGATCAGGATGGTGCTGACGTACGCGCCGATGCCGTAGAAGGCCGACTGGCCGAGATTGAGCTGCCCGGTGTAGCCCATCACCAGGTTCAGGGCCAGCGCGAGCAGCACGTTCATCGCGCAGAGCACCAGGATGCCGCGCCAGTACGGCGTGCCGAGCAGCCAGGGGAGCGCGCCGATGACCGCCGCCGCGCCGAGGAGGTATAGCGACCTCAGACGTTTTCCTCCTTGCGCTCGGCGATGAGCCCGGTGGGCCGCACGACCAACATCACGAGCAGCAGCACGAAGACCACCAGGTCGATGAGCCCGGAGCCCAGGTACTGCACGGTGAACGCCTCGATGATGCCGACGAGGATCCCGGCGATGATCGTGCCCTGCAGGTTGCCGAAGCCGCCGATGATGACGATCGCGAACGCCTTCACGATCACCGTGGCGCCGGCGAAGGGCGAGAGCACCAGCACCGGTCCGAGCAGCGCGCCCGCCAGTCCGGCGAGCGCGGACGCGATCACGATGGTGAGCCCGATGAGCAGGCCCTGGTTGATGCCCATCAAGCCTGCCGTCTCGCGGTCCTGCGCCACGGCGCGCAGCGCCTTGCCGAGGAAGGTGAAGCGCAGAAAGCTATAGAGAGCCGCGA
>DASQIG010000240.1:0-3866 GCA_035631735.1 Burkholderiales bacterium
TGCGGCCTTGCGCGAGGATCCGCTGCTGACACCGCATCCTGAATACCTCGCGCTCGGGCTCAATGACGCGTCGCGCCAGCGCGCCTACGAGCAGCTGGTCGGCACTGCCGACGACGATGGCTTCCTCAGAAGCGTGCGCGAGGCGACCGATGGCGGTTTTCCGCTCGTGGGCGAGGACCTCAAGACCCGCCTCGAGCAGGCGGGCGTGCGGCTCGAGCCGAGCAAACGCGGGCCGCGGCCGACTCCAGAAGCGGGGGATGAAGCCGGTCAGCTCCAAATTACGTACTAAGTACGAAATTGAATTACGTACTTAGTACGGAATTCAAAGCTTGCTCAGCTCGGCGCTGATGCCGCGCTTGAGCTCCTCCACCCAGCTGTTGTAGAATGGGTGGATTACCTTCTGTCCGTTCACTTCGCCGTACTTCATGTTGTCGCTCCCGGCGTAGTGGATCGAGTAGGCCTTGTCGCTGTAGTCGATGTCGACCACGACCGCGTGCGCGCGCACGTTGTACGTGGCGCGCAGCTTGTCGGGCGCCGATCGCGTGATGCTCCACACGCGCTTGCCATGCGCCGCGGCATTCGAGATGGCGACGCCGACGGCCTCCGTGCTCGCGGCCTTGCCGCTGCCGGTGACCACCGCTACGTTCTCGTGATTGACGATCGGCGCCAGGTCGCGCGCGATCGCGGTAACGGCAATGAGCGTTGCCGCGAGCAGCAAGATAATGCGCTTCATGCGTTCCTCCCGTTGGCAAATAGTTTGGACGACATAATAGCGGAGCATGTCCAGGCGTGTGGTCATCACCGGGCGCGGCATCGTCTCCTGCATCGGCAACACCATTGACGAAGCCGCCACCGCCCTGCGGGAGGGCCGTAGCGGCATCCGGCGGGTGGAAGAATTCAACGAAGCGGGCCTGCGCAGCGAAGTGGCCGGGATCCCACGGCTGGAAGCGCTGCCACCCGTGGATCGCAAGCTCCGGCGCTTCATGGCGGACGCCGCGCTCTACGCCTACCACGCCGCCTGCGCCGCGATCGGCGAAGCCGCACTCGGCCCCGCCGAGCTGGCCGACCCGCGCACCGGGCTGATCGTCGGCTCGGGCTCGAGCCCCTCGCTCGAGATGGCGGATACGGTGGCGCTGGCACGCGAGCATGGCGCGCGCAAGGTGCTGCCCTATGCCGTGCCGCGCCTGATGGGCAACACCGCGTCCGCCAATCTCGCCACGGCGTTCGGCATTCAGGGGACGAGCTACTCCATCGTCTCAGCCTGCTCGACCTCCTCGCACTGCATCGGCCATGGCGCGGAATTGATCCAGCTCGGCAAGCTCGACCGCGTCATCGCCGGCGGCGCGGACGAGGTGCGCTGGACCACCGCGCTGATGTTCGACGCCATGCGCGCGCTCTCGTCGCATTTCAACGACCGCCCGCACGCCGCCTCGCGACCCTACGACGCGCAGCGCGACGGCTTCGTGCTTGCCGGCGGCGCCGGGATCGTGGTGCTGGAGGAGCTGGAGAGCGCCATCGGGCGCGGCGCGCGCCCGCTCGCCGAGCTCGTCGGCTACGGCGCCTCCTCCGACGGCGCCGACATGGTCGTGCCCGCGCCCGGCGGCATCGCGCGCGCGATGCGCGCGGCGCTGGCGGAGGCGGGCATCGCCACCGTCGACTACGTGAACACGCATGCCACATCGACACCGGCGGGCGACATCGCCGAAGTCGATGCGATGCGCGCTGTCTTCCCGGCGGTGCCGCCCTTCTCCTCCACCAAGGGACTCACCGGCCATGCAGTGGCCGCCTCCGGGGCGCAGGAGACGATCTACTGCCTGCTGATGATGCAGCGCGGCTTCGTCGCCGGCTGCGCCAACCTCGACGATCCCGATCCGGCGGTGCGCGGCCTGCCGGTCGTGCGCGCCACGCGCGAAGCGCGCCTCGGCACGGTGATGACGAACAGCGTCGGCTTCGGCGGCACCAACGCGAGCCTGGTATTGCGGCAATGGCGCGCCGCGCCTGGGTAGCGTACGCGCGCATCGCCGACATCGGCGCGCGTGCGCTCGCCGCAACGCGCCGGCAGCTCACTGCCGCCGACCGGCAACGCTGCGCGCGCTTCGCTACCGCGCGCCGCCGGCGCGAGTTCCTCGCCGGGCGCTGGCTGCTGGCTGCATCGCGCAGCGCCTGGAAGCGCAGCGGCGGCAGCAGCATTACGCACTCGGGCGGCTGGGTGGCGTGCGCGCTGCTCGAGCGCGGCGTGCCCGGCGTCGACATCGAGCCGATGGTGGCGCGCGATTTCCTTAAGCTCGGCGCGTGGGCCTTTCCCGCCGAGGCGCGCGAGCCGTGGGCCGATGCGCCGGACCGGCGAAAAGCGTTCTACGGGCGCTGGACGCGCTATGAGGCGCGCCTTAAGGGCGCGAAAAATTCCGCATACGGCGAGCGCACCTGGTACCTCGACGGCGTGGCGCTCTCGGCGCGGCTGCCGTGCAAAGTTTTTTTAGAAGGAGGAGGTCCTCAGCGCTGGCGGCAGCGCGGCGGATTTGCGCCTGCTAAACTAAAGGCTGGCAATTTCGAAAGGAGGTGATCCCGTGAGAGACGACCAAGGTACGACCGGCCGGCAGGACTCTAACGGAGGATCCGCCCGCAAGTCTCGGGGGCAATCCTAGGTAATGGGAGTCCGGCCATGCATCTAGGCCGGCTGCCTGGAACGAGAAGGCCCTGAGCGTGAAGCGCTCGGGGCTTTTTCTTTTGGGAAATCGGGGTCGGAGCCCTATTTCTGTCTGGGTGGAGCGCTTCCGCGGCTCCTGAATAGATCGCTGTGCGTACCCGTGCGGTGAAGCACTACGCGATGACGCAGTACTCGATAGATCAGCAGCCAGTCCGTATCCAGATGGCACTCTTTGAATCCTGCGAAATCATCCCCTAAAGGGTGCTCCCTGAACGCGTTGGGCAAAGGCCTGCCGGCTTGCAGCAGTTCGAAAACATATTCGAGCGTTTCGTAATCGAGCGACTGCCGGGGCAGCTTTCGCTTCAGGCGGCGGAAATCACGTTCGAAACGCCGCGTGAAGACGATTTCCTTCACAACCGCTTGAGATATTCGATGGCTTCCTGGGCGGACTTGAAGCGGCGGACCTTGCCCTTGCGCTCCTCACGCCGCGACTGCTCGAGCGCACGGCGCGCTGCTGCCTTAAGCTTGTAGTCGTGCGTGGCAATTTCCACGGCCCGGCGTACAGCAGCATCGGCATCACGCCGGCCAGTGGTCGCCTGAGCGCGCTTGAGCAGCGATTGAGGAATCCGAACGAGAACGCTCGACACTGTTTTCTTCTCCTTGGGGTGTATTTTAGTCCTCGCCAGTATGACTCCAGATCTCCTGAATTCCGGACTAGCGTGAAGCGCTCGGGGCTTTTTCTTTTGGCGCTCGCCATCCTCGTCGCCGGCCTCGCCGCCGGCGCGGCGATCTACGTGTTCGCGGACGAGCCGGAGGCGACCGCCTACGTGATCATCGGCGATACTGCCTACCCGGTGGACCCGACGACCTCCAAAGCTTACGTGCGCGACCTGCAGCGCTACGGCGGCAAGGCGGCCGTGCTATTCGACGAGATCAACCGCTGGATTGCCGCCCGGTTCCAGGGCAAGCAGCTCGGCATCACCATCGCGGCGGCGAGCGTGGCCGCGGCGCTGATCATGTTCCTTGTCGCCGAGCCCAGGAAATGAAATTCACGCCGGCAACGGCGCTCGCGGCGTGGGCCGTAGGCACGGGGTGGCTGGTCCTGTTCATCATCCTCGAGCGCTTCGACCCGTATTGGGGGGAAGAACCCGTCGACTGGATACAGGCGGCGAGCGCCGTCGCGGTGCTCGGCTGCTATCCGCTCCTGAGGAAATGGTTC
>DASQIG010000241.1:0-10497 GCA_035631735.1 Burkholderiales bacterium
ACGAACTCCGCGAGGGTCACGGTAGCACAGGCATCTTCGGCCTTTTGTTGAGAAGCTGCCCGCAGAATACCGCAAGCGCGCGCGAGGCCGCCGGACCTAAGTCTCGCCCCTTGTGATCGTGCCGACGATGACTTCGGCGCCCGCGGGCAACGGGCTTTGTACGAGCTCGGTGCTCGTGCCGTCGCTGATCCCCGGGCGCACCGGCAGGGCTTTCGGCACGCCGTCCTCGACCACCCAGACGTGCGCGCCGGGCTCGGCCGCGCGCCGCCAGGCGAGCGCAGCGCTCGGCACCTTGACCGCGTCGGCGCGGCTCTCGAGCACGATGCGCACCTTGGCGCTCATGCCCGGCAGCAGCGCGAGGTCCGCATTGGCCGCCGAGATCGCGAGCGCATAGCCAGCCGAGGCCTCGCTTTTCTGCGGCGGCTCACGGATCCCGCGCACCTCGCCCGAAAACGTGCGCCGCGGAAAGGCATCGACCGAGAAGCTCACGCTCATGCCGGTTCGCACGCGCGCCGCATCACCCGCGTCGATCGCCGCCTCCACCCGCATCTCGCGCAGGTCCTGCGCGAGGGTGAACAGCGCGCCCGCCTGCGGCCCGGTGCTCACCGTCTGCCCGGCATCGACATTGCGCAGGATCACGGTGCCGTCCACGGGCGCGCGGATCAAGGTGCGCTCGAGCGCGGCCTGCGTTTGCCGCAGCACAGCCTCACGCTGCTTGACTACGGCGCCCGCCTGCTCGAGCTGCGCCTCGTTCGTCTTCATCTGCACCTGCAGCGCGTTGCGGCTTTCGCGGGCAGCATCGAGCGCGGCGCGCCCCTTGCCGAGCTCCGCGGCGGAGATGAAGCCCTTCTCTGCCAGCGCGCGCTTGCGCTCGAATTCGGGCTCGGCGGCCGACACCGCGGCGCTCGCGCGCCCGAGGTCCGCCTGCTCGGCTTCCAGGCCGGAGCGCAACGTCGCTACCGCGCCTTGCGCGGCGTCGAGATCGGCGCGCGCCTGGTTCACGCGCAGCTCGTAGCCGGTCGCGTCGAGGCGCGCGATGACCTGGCCCTTCTTCACCGGCGTGTTGAAGTCCGCGTAGATCTCCTTCACCTGCCCGGGGATCGGGGCACTGACCTGGACGGTACTCACGGCGTTCACTGTGCCGCTCGCCGCGACCACCACCTCGATCGGGCCGCGCTCCACCTTGGCGAGGCGATAGCGCACCGCCTCGCCATTGCTGCGCAGCGCGTACCAGGACCCTGCGCCGGCAGCGGCGAGCGCGAGCAAGAGGGCGGCAAGGATCGCTTTTTTCATCCTAAGCCCGGATTGCGTCCAACGCCTTCGAGCCGCGGCTGGTTGACGGGAAGCGGCGGGATGTGCTTTTGCGTCTTGAGGTAGCGCGCCACCACCTCCCAGACCGGCTCGCCGCTCATGCCTTCGCGCACCGGCGCCCAGCCTGCGACTCTGTACCGCTTGCCCGCCTCGAGCGGCCCGCCTGCGAGGCGCAGGTCGGAAATGCGGCCGCCGATCTTCGCCGCCGGCCGGATGGCATAGGTCATGCCGCCCACGCGCACCATGTCGCCCCCCTGCTGCAGGTACGGATCCGCATTGAACAGATTGTCCGCGATATCTTCGAGCACTGCTTTTATCTCTGCGCCGGTGAGCTCGCTCAGCGTCACCTGGGGATAGGTGATCGCCGTCTGCGCCATCAGGTCTTCCCGCGTGATCGCCTCGCCCGGCAAGACCGTCGGCCCCCAGCGGAAGCCGGGCGAGAAGGCAATCTGCGCGTCCTTCTCCGCGAGGAGCGAGCGCAGGATCAGCTCGTCGAAGGTGCCGTTGAAGTTGCCGCGGCGGTAAAGCAGCCCCTCGGTTCGCGCCAGCGTCTCGCTCAGCTTGCCGGCATAGGGCTTGCGCGCCTGGTCGATATAAGCGGCCATCGCGCTGTCGGCCGCGAGCAGGTTGGCGAACACCGGCAGGAGCCGGTAGCGGTACCCGCGCACGCCGCTTGGGCCGACATCGAGATCGAGTACGGCGACGAACTTGCCGTGCGACCCGGCATTGGTGACCAGCGTCCTGCCCACCACGACCGGCGCCGGCACGCCGTCGTGCGTATGGCCGCCGAGGATCGCGTCGATGCCGCGCACGCGCGAGGCGAGCTTGAGATCGACGTCCATGCCGTTGTGCGAGAGCAGCACCACGGCCTTCGCGCCCTTGCGGCGAACTTCGTCCACCAGCTTCTGCAGCCGCGGCTCCTGGATGCCGAAGCTCCAGTCGGGAAAGCGATGCCGCGGGTGCGCGATCGGCGTGTACGGGAACGCCTGGCCGATGATCGCCAGCGGCACGGCATTGACATCGCGGATGGCGTACGGAGTGAAAACCGGGTCCTCGAAGTCCGCGGTGCGCACGTTCTGCGCGAGGAACTGGATCGGCGCGAGCTCCTTGAGCGCGGCGAGCATGCGCTCCGCGCCATAGGTGAACTCCCAATGCGCGGTCATGTACTGGACGCCGAGCAGCTTTTGCGCGCCGATCATGTCCGCGCCCTGCGTCCACAGCGCAGTCGCCGAGCCCTGCCAGCTGTCGCCGCCATCGAGGAGCAGCGCATGCGGCCGCGAAGCGCGCAGGCGCTTCAGCAGCGTGGCGAGGTGCGCGTAGCCCCCGGTCTTGCCGTAGCGCTGCGCCGCCGCCGCGAAGTCGAGATACGTGAGGGCGTGCGCCGCTCTTGTCCCGGGGGCGATGCCGTAGTGCTCGAGGAGCGCTTCGCCGACCAGATGCGGCGGATGCCCCGCATTTTTCCCGCAGGCGAGGTTTACGCTCGGCTCGCGGAAATGCACCGGCAGGAGCTGCGCATGCACGTCGGTGATGTGCAGGAGCGAGAGGTTGCCGAAGGACGGCGCGTCGTAGAGCTCGGCGGCGGCCTGCGCGTCGCTTTGCCGCGGCCGCAGGCTGGCGCCCGCCGCGGCGGCGAGCGCGAGTAACCGGAGGAAGCCGCGGCGGCGCAACTACTGGTTGACGGGCGAGGCGGGGTCGAGGAGCAGCGCGACCAGATCCTCGATCTGCGCTGCGCTGAGCGTGCCCGAGGCGCCGAGCCGCGGCATCTGCGAGCAGAGGCTGTACGCCTTGGCGTTATAGATCTTGCCGTAGACGTAGCGCTGCATCTCGGCGCTCGTGCCGCGCGTTTTGCCGAAGCGCCGCAGGCTCGGGCCGACCGTGCCGTGGGAGAGCTCGCGGGGCGAGAGCTCGTGGCAGTTGTAACAGCTGCCGCCCGCCGCTTCGCCCGGCTTGTCGTTCCAGGTGAGGCCGCGCCCGCTCTGCGCGATCGCCTCGCCGCGCTTCCAGTCGCCCATCAGGCTGCCTTCCGGGTAGACGATGGTTTTCATCTGATCGGCTTCCAGCGCCCTGGCGAGTTCCGGCGGCGGCCGGTCACGCGTTTCGGTGCACACGCGCTGCACGCCGTCCTGCACCACGCGCTCCATCGTCGCCTGCCCGCGCGGGTGGAAATCCCGCTGCATGATCTGCTGCAACTGCTGCGACGTCGGATCGGCCCACGCCGGAGCGGCGAGCAGCGCAAGAACCAGCGCGGTGCGCTTCACCGCTTGTTCCCCGGGCCGCGGTAGGTCTCGCCGCGCGCGGTCGCCGTCAGGAAATGGATCAGCGCGACGGTGGTCTCCGAGCCGAACGTCGGCTCCGGTGTGCGCATCTGCCGGTAGCAATCGTTCATGCGCCACTGCAGCGTGATGAACTGGCTGGTGGAGACGCGGTAGGCCGGCCAGGTCGCGATCACGGGACGCGCGTACTGCGGCTTGTAGAGCACCGGCAGGTCCTGCATGCGGATGCGCTTGCCTTCCTCGCCATGGCAGCTCGCGCAGGAGAAGTCCCAGGCGCCGACGCGATGGAAGTAGAGCGCGCGGCCGAGCTCATAGGAAGCCTTTTCCTCCGGCTGCGACATGCCGGGCTCGATGCGCACGTCGCGCGATTGCCCGGCGACGTAAGCCGAGAGCAGCTCGAACTCCGACGCACGGTCGGCGCTGCCGAAGACGCGCGCGGTGGCTTCCGCGCGGCTTCGCCCCTGCAGCGTGGTCATGCAGTAGAGCAGCCGCGTCTCGAGGTCCATGACGCGGTCGGCGTCCTTGAAGTAGCGCGGCAGGTGAGCGTACGCGCCCTTCAGGACGCCGGGTCCCTCGCCGAGGTCGCAGCGCTCCAGCGAGATATTCCCCGGCCCCTGCGGCTTCTTCCACAGCGCCTCGCCCTCGAGCTCGAAGAGCTCGGCGGGGCTGCCTTCGGCCACCATCTGCCGGTAGCGCTGGATCTCCTTGGCCACGTCCTGGCCGTGCGCGGCGCACGCCAGCGCGAGCGCCGCGCCGAAAGCGAGCGCCCTCACGCCACTGCGGCCTCGATGGCGGCCGACTCGCCGTGGTTGTCGAGCCAGCTCACTTCGATCTTGTCGCCCTTGGCGCCGCCCTTGAGCCGGAAGGAGAACACCGGGTTGCGCGACACCGCCTGGCTGATCTGCGCGTCGATGACCGTCTTGCCGTTCACCTTCACCGTGAGGTTCTGGATGAAGTGCTGCGGCACGACCTTGCCGTCGGCGTCCTTGCGCAAGCCGGTCTCCATCGGATGCGTCATCAGCACGCGCACCTCGGTGAACCCCGCCCCGAGGCTGGCACGCATTTTCATCGGTCCTGCCGCCATCTGGTCTCCTACCCGCCGCAGCCGCCGATCGTGACCTTGATCTCCTGGGTCGCGAAGTAATGCTTGCCGGCGGCCTCGGCGAGCACGCGCACCTCGGAGGTCTCGCCCATCTTGACGTTCAGCTTGACGAAGGGCAGCGCGCCCTCCTTGAAGTCGAAGCGCGCGGTGAGCGGGAACGGGTTCTTCTCGATCATCACGATGAGGCTGCTCGTGCCGGCAATGGCGCTCGAGATCTCGATCGGCACGACGGCGCCGTTTTCGGCGATCTCGGGCGCCTCGATCTGCAGGTCCTTGCTCGGTGCGGCGCTGGCGATGCCGAGGCCCTTCAGCGCGTCGCTCGGCGTTTTGGCGCTGAAAGCTTCCTTGTTCCACGCGGCAAGCGCGGCAAGCGGCTTCGCGATGGCGAAGCCAAGCGCGGCAACCAGCGTCCTGCGCAAAGGATTCATCAGGCGCGCTATTCTAGCCGCGCGACCGACGGAAAACGCCCGAGCGGCCGCCGCTCTTTTCCTCCAGGCGCACATCGGCGAGCGTCATGCCGCGATCGAGCGCCTTCACCATGTCGTAGACCGTGAGCAGGCCGACCGCGGCGCCGGTGAGGGCCTCCATTTCCACGCCGGTCGGCCCAAGGCATTCCACGCGCACGCCGATGCGCACCGCGGGCGGCCGGCGCTCGAGCTCGAAATCGACCGCCACGCGCGAGATGGCGAGCGGGTGGGCAAGCGGTATCAGATCAGCGGTGCGCTTGGCGGCCTGGATGGCGGCCAGGCGCGCGACGCCCAGGACGTCGCCTTTCTTCGCCCGGCCGGCGGCGATCGCCTTGAGGGTGGCGGGCTGCATGGTGATGCGCCCGGAGGCGACCGCCACGCGATGGGTGGCGGGCTTGGCGCCGACATCGACCATCTGGACTGCGCCCCGCGTGTCGAAGTGGGTCAGCTTGTTCACGAAGCGAGCCATCGCGGGCGATATCATAGCCGGATGCGTTTCATGGCCTGGCTCGCCACCGCGGCAATCCTGCTTGCGCCGCGGGCGTTCGCGCAGACGCTGCCGGACCTCGGCGGCGGCGACTTTGCGATCTCGCCGCAGCTCGAGCGGCGCATCGGCGAGAGCATCGTGCGCGAGATCCGGTTTCACGATCCGAGCTATATCGACGATCCGGAAGCCGAGGACTACCTGAAGAATCTCGGCACGAAGCTGGCGCAGGCCGACCCGGTATTGCACGTGGACCTGGACTTCTTCGTGCTGCGCGACCACACGGTGAACGCGTTCGCGCTTCCCGGCGGCTTCGTGGGGGTGCACAGCGGGCTCATCAATACCGCGGAGACCGAGTCGGAGCTCGCCTCCGTGCTCGCCCACGAGCTTGGCCACGTGAGGCAGCGCCACCTCGCGCGCATGCTGTCGCAGCAGCAGCAGCTGCAGCTGCCGATGATGGTGGCGCTCGCCGCCGCGCTGCTCTTCGGCCGCGCGCGCCCGGACCTCGCGGCCGGCGCAGCGGCGGCCGCGCAAGGCGCCGGTATCCAGGCGCAGCTCAGCTACTCCCGAGACTTCGAGCGCGAAGCCGACCGCATCGGCCTGCAGACTCTGGAAGAGGCCGGCTTCGACGTGCGCGCCATGGCGTCCTTCTTCGAGAAGCTGCAGCGCACTACGCGCGTCAGCGATGACGGCACGCTGCCGGGATACCTCCGCACCCACCCGCTCACCACCGAGCGCATCGCGGACATACAGAACAAGGCGGCCGCCATGCCTTACCGCCAGCATGCCGATGCGGTCGAGTTCTACCTGGTGCGCGCGAAGCTGCGTGCCGATGCGGGCGAGGCGCGCGACGCGGTGGCGAGCTTCGAGTCGGCGCTGCGCGAGCACCGCTACTCGAGTGAACCGGCGACGCACTACGGCCTTGCCGAAGCGCTCGTGCGTGCCGGACGCGCGAAGGAAGCGCAGCGCGAGTTCGAGCGGCTGCGCGCGAGCGGCATCGAAAGCCCGATGCTGGACACGCTTGCGGCGCGCATCAAGCAGGCGGCCGGCGACAAAGCCGGCGCAAGCAGCATCCTAGCCGACGCGCAGAAGCGTTATCCGTATTCGCGCGCCGTGATGTACGCCTACATCGCCTCGCTGCAGGACGCCGGCGCGAACGATGCCGCCCTCGCCGTGCTGCGCGAATCGCTCACCCAGTATCCGAAGGACGCGCGCCTTTACGGCATGCAGGCGAAGGCCTACGCCGCGACGGGCAAGCGGCTCCTCCAGCACCAGGCGCAAGGCGAGGCGTACGCGCTACAGGGCAGCCTGCCCGCCGCCATCGAGCAGCTGCAGCTTGCGCGCTCGGCGGGCGACGGCGACTTCTACCAGCTCTCGGTGGTCGACGCGCGCCTGAAAGAATTGCGGGCGCAATACGCTACCGAAACGAAGGAAGCGAAGCGTTAGCGCTTGGCGCCCGGCGCCTCGTAATAGGCGTCGTAGAGCAGATCGAAGGTCTTCTCGGCCTCGAGCATCAGCTCCTGAGGGCTTGACGAACGGCGCAGTGCCCCCTGCAGCAGCGTTTGCACGCCCGCTGCTTCGGGCACTGCCACGCCGCCCATTTCGAGGAAATGCACGATGCTCGCAATCCGCGCGAGCGCCGGGTTGCGCCCGAGGTTGAACTTGCTGAGCATCTCCTCGTAGGCGACGCGGCTCGCGCTCGCCGGGAAGTGCGCACCGTCGTAGGCGAAGCCGAGCGCGCCGGCGGGGGGCTCCTCGCTCTTCTCGAGCCACGTGAGCTTCGCCTCCGGATCGACGAAGCGCCGGATCAGCCAGGCGCAGGCGAGGCGGTCGGCCCACGCCGGCTTGCGCGTCGCCCAGGTGCGGCGCAGCAGCCTTTCGTCGGGGCCGAAGGCCGCCGGTTGCGAGGAAGTGGAGAGCAGCTGCTTCACCTCCCTGTCGGCCTTGGCGAGCGCTTGCTCGGCGCGCTTGCGCGCCTCGGTTGGGAAGAAGTCGAGCGCCGCGATCGCCTCGAAGTCGCGCCGCTGCTTCTGCAGCACGCGCGCGATGGCGTTCGGATCCGAAAGACCGAAGCCGACGCGCAGGCTTTTGACCGTCTTGATGAGCTCCTCGTAGCGCGCCGTGCGGTCGAACAGGCGTTCGAGCGAGCGCTGCTGGGCGGCCGACGCCGCGCTCACTTCCAGCACCTGCGCGTTACCTGCGCTCTTGGCGATATAGTCGGAGAGCGCCTCCAGCGCCCGGCGATTTCCCGGCGTGTCGGGCAGCACATAGACACCCTCGCGCATCACTGCGGTGCCGAGCGATTCCAGCGTGCGCAACACACGCATGCGCGCGTCCGGATCCTCGGTTGGCAGCTGCGTGACGGTGACGAGCCAGCTTCCCATGGCGCGGCATCTTATACTCTGCAGCCTATGAACTTCGACAAGGAACTCGATGCGCGCGGGCTCAATTGCCCGCTGCCGATCCTGCGCACGAAGAAGGCGCTCGCCGAGCTGCAATCGGGCCAGGTGCTCAAGGTCGTCGCCACCGATCCGGGCGCGCTCAAGGACTTCCAGGCGTTCTCGCGCCAGACCGGACACGAGCTTCTCTGGCACAGCGAAGAGCGCAAGGAGTTCACTTTCTTCATGAGGAAGAAGTGAAGCGCCTCATCGCCGCGCTCGCCCTCGCGGGCGCGGGCGGCGCGCTCGCCGCGGACGCGACGTACAGCGTGAAGCTGCTCACGCCCGAGACTGCGCTGAAAGCGGCGCAAGCCGCGCTCGCGCGCTGCCGCGCGAGCGGCTACCAGGTCACCGTCGCGGTCACCGACCGCATGGGCGTGGTGCAGGTCCTGCTGCGCGATCGCTTCGCCGGACCGCATACCCCGGGCCTGGCGAGTGCCAAGGCGTATACCGCAGTCAGCTTTCGTACTAACACCACCGAGCTTGCGGAGATGACGCAACCCGGGCGTCCGCAGAGCGGTATCCGCAACCACCCCGGCGTCGCCGCAGTGGGCGGCGGCATGATGATCGAGGCGGGCGGCTCGCTGCTCGGCGCGATTGGCGTCTCGGGTGCACCGGGCGCGCGCGACGACGATGCGTGCGCCGCGGCCGGCATCGCCGCGATCAGCGAGGACCTCGAGCTCTAGGCTGCCCGCTTGCCGATCCGGCCGCGAGAGTTCCGGGTAGACGCGGATGCGAAGGTCCGGCTGAAGCGCCGGCCGACACGCGTCGAGCCGTATTACCGCTCGAAGGCGCACTATGAGGAACTGCTCGGCGAGCAGATGGCCGAGCTGAGGAAGCTCCAGGACAAGCACTACGCCTACAACCGCTACGCGCTGCTCATCATCTTTCAGGGCATGGACGCGGCGGGCAAGGACGGCGTGATCAAGCACGTGATGAGCGGCCTGAATCCGCAAGGCTGCCACGTCGTGAGCTTCAAGCATCCGAGCGGCACCGAGCTCGAGCACGACTTCCTGTGGCGCGCGGTGCTGCAGCTTCCCGAGCGCGGCCGCATCGGCATCTTCAACCGTTCTCACTACGAAGAGGTGCTGATCGTGCGCGTGCATCCCGAGATCCTGGCGAAGGAGGATCTGCCCGACGAGCTCGTCACCGACCAGGGCATCTGGGAAGACCGCTATCGCTCGATCCGCCATTTCGAGCGCCACCTGCACCGCAACGGCACGAGCGTCATCAAGTTCTTCCTGCACCTGTCGAAGGAGGAGCAGCGCAAGCGCTTCCTTGCGCGTATCGACGATCCGGACAAGAACTGGAAGCTGTCGCTGGCCGACATCGAAGAGCGCAAGTACTGGCCGCAGTACATGAAGGCCTACGAAGCCTGCCTCGCGGCCACCAGCACGCGCCACGCACCCTGGTACGTCGTCCCCGCCGACGACAAGGAGAACGCGCGCCTCATCGTCTCGGCAATCATTCTGGACGCCTTCAAGGGCCTGGGCGTGCGCTATCCCAAAGTAACGCCAGAGCGCAAGCGCGAGTTACAGGCCATACGCAGGAAGCTGGTCTAGGGCGCAACGAATCAAGCAATCGGCATACCAGCGTGACGCTTGCCGAGTATGGAATAATCGGTCGCATGCTGGCGCGATGGATCCGTTTCGGCCCGACGGCGCAGCGCGCGTTCGACGCTGCGTACGCGTCGCTCGCCGCCGTGCAGCCGAAGAGCGCCGCGCCGATCGTGCTGTGGGCCGAGGAGGCCGCGCGCTATCCGTTCGCGCTGATTGCGCCGCGCCGGCTCGCGCCCGGGCGCGAGTCGCGCTGGCTGTCATGGGGCCTCGCCGCCGCGGTCGCCAGTTACCGGCAGTTCGACGTGCCCGCCTATCTCGACGGCGAAATCTGTCTGCACGGCCGCGACATCGCGCAAAGCCGCGTCGCCGCATTCGGCGAATGCGCGGTGATCGCCTCGAGCTTCCTGATGCGCTTCCCCGGCCGCTGCGTGGCGACGCCGTCGCTCGAGCTCGAGCAGGCGTTCCGTCTGCGCCTCGAGGCGCAGCACGGCTGGACGTTCGACTTCTCCTGGCCCAGTGCGCGCGAGAACCAGCTTATTTTTGCCCGCGCAGTTTCCTGAGCTGATCCTGTAGTTTCGCGAGCAGCTCCTCGAAGTCGGCGAGGCGCCTTCGCTCCTGCTCGACCACCGGCGCAGGCGCGCGCTCGACGAACGAGGGGTTCGCGAGCTTCGCTCTGCACTTCGCGATCTCCCCGCTCACCCGGGTGATTTCCTTCGAGATGCGCTCAGCTTCTGCCGCCGGGTCGACTGCCTTGTAGAGCATCAGACGCGCTTCGCCCACGACCGCCACCGGCGCGGGCGAGTCGGGCAGGGTAGGCGCGATCTTCACTTCGCCTAGGCGCGCGAGGGAGCGCAGTCCCGCAA
>DASQIG010000242.1:0-6623 GCA_035631735.1 Burkholderiales bacterium
GATCGCGCGGCGCAACGCGGTGCGGCTGGGGCTCGAGGTCGACTGGCGCCACGGCCGCTGGTGCGAGCCGCTGGGCGAGGAACGCTACGAGCTGATCGTCGCCAACCCGCCTTACGTGGCCGCAGGCGACCCGCACCTCGCCGCGCTCGCCCATGAGCCGGCGCATGCGTTGGTCGCCGGCAGCGACGGGCTCGATGCGATCCGGGCCATCGCCGCTCAGGCGCCGCGCCAGCTGCAAGCGGGCGGCTGGCTGCTCATCGAGCACGGCCAGGGCCAGGACGCCGCGGTGCGAGAGTTGCTTGAGCGCGCCAGGCTGCAAGACGTGCGCACTTGGCCCGATCTCGCGGGGATCGCGCGGGTTTCGGGCGGCAGGCGCTAAAATGGCGCCTATGGACATCAAACAGCGCATCAAGGAACAGGTCAGCAGCGCGCCCGTCGTGCTCTACATGAAAGGCACGCCGCAGGCGCCGCAATGCGGCTTCTCGGCGCTCGCCGTGCAGGTGCTGAACGCTTGCGGGGTGCGCGATTTCGCGGCCGTCAACGTGCTCGCCGACGCGGAGATCCGCCAGGGCATCAAGGAGTACGCCAACTGGCCGACGATCCCGCAGCTCTACATCAACGGCGAATTCGTCGGCGGCTCGGACATCATTCGCGAGATGTACCAGTCGGGCGAGCTGCAGAAGCTGCTAGAGGCCACGCGCCAGAAGGCGTAGCGCCGAGCGCACCTGCGCGAGATAGCCGCCGCCGAACAGGTTCAGGTGGTTGAGCAGGTGATACAGGTTGTACAGATGCTTGCGCCGCTCGTAGCCGGGCGCTAGCGGCCACGCGGCGTTGTAGGCCGCGTAGAACTGCGGCGGGAAGCCGCCGAACAGCTCGGTCATCGCGAGATCCGTTTCCCGGTCGCCGTAGTGCACCGCCGGGTCGAACAGCACCGGCGCGCCGTCCGGCAGAAACCCGGCATTGCCGCTCCACAGATCGCCGTGCAGCAGCGCCGGCGCCGGGTCGTGACCCTCGAGCAGCTGCCAGACGGCCGGCACATCGATCCGATAGCCGTTCTTCACGGCGAGCGCGAGCTGCGGTTCCAGGCGCCGCTCACGCCAGAACTGCATCCAGCTCCCGCCCGCGCCGTTCGCTTGCGGCGTCGAGCCGATGTAGTTGTCGCGCGGCCAGCCAAAGCGCTCACCCTGGCGGCGATGCAGGGCGGCGAGCATCGTGCCGAGGGCCGCGAAGTCGCCGCCGGAGCGCAGCTCGAGGAACTCGAGCAGCAGATAGGCGCTCGCGCCCGCGGTGCCTTGTGCAATCGGCTGCGGCGCGCGGCAGCCGGCGGCACGCAGGGCGCTAAGGCCGTCGGCTTCGGCGGCGAAAGCGTCGGCGAAGCGCGCCTGGTTCAGCTTGAGGAACACGGCGCGACCCTCGCGCTGCGCGCGGTAGCAGCGGTGGATGCAGCCGCCGCTGACGGGCTCGGCGTGCGTGATGCCGAGCTCCGCGAGATTCATCCCGAGGTAAGGCGGGTGTTGGCCAGATTGAGGCGCTCGACCAGGATGCCGATGAACGCGCGGTCGAACTTGCTGCGGCAGGAGACGCTCGCCTGCTCGAGATCGGCGACGCGCATGCGCAGGACGCGCGCGGGCGCGGCTGCGGTGACGGTGGCGCTGCGCTGCTGGTCGCTCACCGAGAGGTAAGTCATCTCGCCGAAAGGCTCGCCGGGGCCGAGCACCGTGAGGAGCTTCTTGTTCTTGCTGACGCGCATCTCGCCGTCGATCAGCACGCAGAAGAAGTCGCCGGCTTCGCCCTCGCGCAGGACGACGCTGCCGGAGGACACCTGCTCCCAGATGCCGTGCTTCACCACCTCCCACAGCTCCTGGTCGGTGAACGCCGCAAAAAAGCGCATCGAGCGCAGCAGCGCGAACTTGTCGGCCTCGCCGAAGCTTTCGCGCCGCGGTACGCCGAGCCCGGCGCGCAGCGCCGCGATCAGGTCTTCGGCGAACTCGTCGCCGTTCTGGTAGCGCTTGGCCGCGTCCTTCTGCATCGCGCGGCGCACGATGCGGTCGAGCGATGCCGGCACCTGGCGCCGCTCCGCCGAGGGCGGCGGCGGCTCGTGCTGCGTGATCTGATAGATCATGGCGTACTTGTTGCTGCCGCGGAACGGCAGCACGCCGGTCAGCATCTGGTACATCACGACGCCGAGCGAATAGAGGTCCGTGCGATGGTCGACCAGCTCCTCGCGGATCTGCTCGGGCGACATGTAGGCGGGCGAGCCGACGCCGGTGATCTGCGTAGTCTCGGCGCCGACGTTCAGCGCGAGGCCGAAGTCGCTGATGCGCACGTCGGTGGGGGAGCTCGCGTACAGGATGTTGCCGGGCTTGATGTCGCGATGCGTGACGCCGAGCATGTGCGCGTAGGCGAGCGCGCGCGTGCACTTGAAGACGATTTCCACCACCTGCTCGAGCGCGAGCAGGTGATCCGCCACGCAGTAGAGCTCCATCGTCCCGCCCGGCACGTACTCCATGACGATGTAGCCCGAATCCTCACCGATGCCGGCGTCGTGGATCTGCGCGATGTGCGGATGCTCGAGCTTGCCGGCGAGCGAGGCCTCGGTGAAAAACAGCTTCCTGAAAAGCCGTCCGCGCACCGGGTCGCGCAGCGCCTCCGGGAAGATGCGCTTCACCGCGACCTCGCGGTTGCGAAACGGGTCCTGGCACAGGAACACTTCCGAGGTGGCCCCTTCGCCGAGCTTGCGCACGATCGGGTAATTGGCGACGCGGTCCACGCCGAATCTCAGCCCTAGACGCCCGAAAGGCGCAGATTGGCCATGGCGAGACGATCGGCCAGGATCGCCATGAAGGCGCGGTCGAAGTTGTGCCGGCAGCCTTCGGAGACGCGCGCGAGCTTGGCGGTCGGAATGTAGATGATGTCGGCTTCCGCACTCACCGTGACATCGGCGCCGCGGCGCTTGTCCTTCTTCGAGAGGTACGCCATCTCGCCGAACGGCTCGCCCGGGCCGAGCAGGTTGAGGAGCGTGCCGCGCTTCGTGACCTTCACCTCGCCCTCGGCGAGGATGCAGAACTCGTCGCCCGGCTCGCCTTCCTTCATCAGCGCCTGGCCCGCGTCCACGTGCCGCCAGGTGGAGATATGCGCCACTTCCCACAACTCGGCGTCGGAAAACTCCTGGAAGAAAGCCAATGTACGCAGCGTCTCGAAGCGGTCGGAGTCGGCGAAGCGCTGCGCCTTGCGCGCGACGCTGCGCTCGGGACGCAGGACGTGCGCCAGCTCGCCCGAGAAGTCCGCCCATTCCTGGAAACGCTCGCCGGGCTCGCGCGCCATCGCCCGCATCACGATGGCGTCGATCTCGGGCGGCAGCCCGGGCCGCAGCCGCGAGGGCGGCGCCGGCTGCGAATGGGTGATCTGGTAGACGAGGCTGAAATTGTTGGCGGCCGCGAACGGCAGCCGGCCGGTGAGCAGGTGGTACATCACCACGCCGGTGGAATAGATGTCGGTGCGGTGATCGAGTGCCGCTTCCTTCACCTGCTCGGGCGACATGTAGGCGGGCGAGCCGATCGCGAGGATCTGCGTGGTGTCGCCGCTCGCGATCAGCGCGGCGCCGAAATCGCTGATCTTCACCTGCGTCTCGCCGGTGTGCAGGATGTTGGCGGGCTTGAGGTCGCGGTGCGTGATGCCCAGGCGTTGCGCGTACTCGAGCGCCCGCGTGCACTTGAAGATGATCTCGACGGTGCGCTCGGCCGGCAGCAGCGCCTCGGGGCGGCAGTACTTCTCGATCGTGCCGCCGTCGACGTACTCCATGACGATGTAATGCAGCTTCTCCTCCGCTACCGCGTCGTAGATCTGGCAGATATGCGGGTGCTGCAGCTTGCCGGCGAGCGACGCTTCCGTCAGGAACAGCTTCTTGTACAGCCTGCCACGCTCGGGATCCTGGAACTTCTCGGGGAAGGCGACCTTGATCGCGACGTCGCGGTCGTTGAACGGGTCGTAGCACTGGTAGACCTCGGAGGTCGCCCCTTCGCCGAGCTTGCGGCGAACGGGATACTTTCCGATCTGGGCGAGACCCGCCGGGCCGCTCATCCGGTGCCGAGGCGCTTGCGGGCCCGGGCGGCGGCGCGGCGCACCTGCGCGGGTGCCGTGCCGCCGATATGGTTGCGCGCCGCCACCGAGCCTTCCGGCGCGAGGCAGCGGCGCACGTCCGCGCCGATGCGCGGCGAGAAGCGCTTCAGCGTGGCGAGCGGCAGCCGCGCGAGATCGATGCCGCGGCGCTCCGCTTCGCGCACCGCGCGTGCGACCGCCTCGTGCGCATCCCGAAAGGCGACGCCCTTGCGCACCAGGTAGTCGGCGAGATCCGTGGCGGTGGCATGTCCTTCGGCGAGCGCCGCGCGCATCGCGCGCGGCACGGGCGCGAGCCCCTGGATCAGCCCGGTGAAGACGGCGAGGCAGTCCTTGAGCGTGTCCACCGCGTCGAACAGCGGCGGCTTGTCTTCCTGGTTGTCCTTGTTGTAGGCGAGCGGCTGCGCCTTCATGAGCGTGAGCAGCGCGACCAGCGAGCCGAACACCCGGCCGCTCTTGCCGCGCACCAGCTCGGGCACGTCGGGGTTCTTCTTCTGCGGCATGATCGACGAGCCGGTGCTATAGCGCTCGGGCAGCCGCACGAAGCCGAAACGTGGGCTCGACCAGAGCACGAGCTCCTCCGCGAGCCGCGAGAGATGCATCATCGCGATCGCGGCGCACGCACAGAACTCGATGGCGAAGTCGCGATCGGACACCGCATCGATCGAGTTCTCGCTCACCCCTTCGAATTCGAGCTCCTTCGCGACGCGCGCGCGGTCGATCGGGAAGCTCGTGCCGGCAAGGGCGGCCGCGCCGAGCGGCAGCTGGTTCACGCGCGTGCGGCATTGCGCCAGCCTCTCGCGATCGCGCTCGAGCATCGCGACGTAGGCGAGCAGGTGATGCCCGAAGGTGACCGGCTGCGCCACCTGCAGATGCGTGAAGCCCGGCATCACCAGCGCGGCATGGCGCTCGGCCTGCCCGATCAGCGCGCGCATCAGGCCGGTGAGGAGCTTGTCGAGCGTGTCGATCTCCTCGCGCAGCCAGAGCCGCAGGTCGGTGGCGACCTGGTCGTTGCGTGAGCGCGCGGTATGCAGGCGCTTGCCGGCCTCCCCGGCAAGCGCGGTGAGCCGGCGCTCGATGTTGAGGTGCACGTCCTCGGCGTCGAGCGACCAGGCGAACTCGCCCTTCTCGATCTCGCGGCGGATGCGCGCGAGCCCGCGCTCGATCGCCGTAAGATCCGCTTTCTTGAGAATGCCGGCCGCAGCCAGCATGCGCGCATGGGCAAGGGAGGCGGCGATGTCCTGCCCGGCAAGCCGCCGATCGAAATCAACCGAGGCGCTGAAGCGCTTTACGCGCTCGTCGACCGGCTCCCTGAAGCGGCCAGACCAAGGTTGCGGCTTGCTCGCCATGCTCGCACAATGAGCTTGAATACAGTTTAAGACTTGTTCGTAACCATGCTCAGTATAAGGCAAAACGCCTATCCGGACGTTCTGCCCGACTTCCGCAACCTCGCCGTCATGGCGCGGGTGCTGGTCGCTGTGAACGGCTTGGCGCTCGCCGGCGCGCTATACGCGACGAGCGCCTTCGGGCCTGCGTTCGAGCGCTTCATGAACGCGGCAGCGTTCCTCGAGCCGCTGCTGCTCGTGGAATTGATCGTTCTTTTTGCCGCTTCGGCGGCGCTCGCACGCCTTCGCTATTGGATCGGTTGCCTCGCCGTGATGGCCATCGTCACCATAATCGCCGGCGCCTATCACGGCGTGGTGCACGCGTTCGTCGGCAGCGCGCTGCCGAGCCTGCCGCGCACCCTTGCGATCACGCTGCTAGCGGCAGCCTCGCTCCTCGCGTACTTCCACCTGCACACCAAGGCCTTTTCGCCGGCGCTCGCCGAGGCGCGGCTGCAGGCGCTGCAGGCGCGCATCCGTCCGCATTTCCTCTTCAACAGCCTGAATGCCGTGCTTTCGCTCATCCGCCGCGACCCGAAGCGGGCAGAACGCTCGCTTGAGGACCTGGCGGACCTGTTTCGCACGCTGATGGCCGACGCGCGCCAGTTCGTGCGGCTCGCCGACGAGATCGCGCTGCTGGAGCGATATGCCGACATCGAGCAGCTGCGCCTGGGCGACCGGCTGCGCATCACCTGGGAGCTCGACGCCGCGCCCTCCGACGCGCTGCTGCCGCCGATGGTGCTGCAGCCGCTCCTCGAGAATGCGGTGTACCACGGCGTCGAGCCCGGCACCGGCGTCGGCGACGTGCTGGTGCGCATCGAGCGGCGCGGCGACCGGGTGCTCGCTACGATCGAGAACCCGCACCTCGAGGCGGGCGGCCAGCGCGCCGGCAACCGCATGGCGCTCGACAACATCCGCGAGCGGCTCGCGCTATTCTTCGACGCCGAGGCGCGGCTCGAGACGCGCATCGCGAACGGCCGCTACCGCGTGGACATAGAAATTCCCTACCGTCGCACATGATCCGGGTCTTCATCGCCGATGACGAGGCGCCGGCGCGCGAGCGGCTGCGAGAGCTGCTGCAGGACATCGCGCCGGAGGTGCCCAACGTCGTCGCCGGCGAGGCGA
>DASQIG010000243.1:0-3876 GCA_035631735.1 Burkholderiales bacterium
CCTGATCGTGCGCTTCGGCGGCGAGGCGGTGAACGGCATCGACGACGTGCATCGGCTGCTCACCGCCGCGCGCATCGGCGCGCCGGGCGCGCTCACCGTGCTGCGCGGCGCGCAGAAGCGCGATCTGGCAGTGGTTCCGGCGGAGCGCTGACAGGCGGCTTGCGATGCCCCCGCTTTCGCGGGGACGACGGTTGCGTGCTTACGGCTGCGGCAAGCCCGCGATGGCGAAGGAGCGGAAGGTGGCGTACTTATCGCCGATCTTGCGCGCCTCCTTGTACTCGGCGGAATTGCGCCACGCCTGGATCTTCTCAATGCTTTCCCATTGCTGGATCGCCACACGCGATTTCGGCGGCGCGCCGTCGAACGCGGTTATGTTCTGCCCGGCGGCCAGCAGCTTCCCGCCGTGCTTCTTGATGGTCGCCTGGGCCTTGGGCGCGTATTCCTTCTGGTACGCCTCGGCGTTCTTCATGTCGATTTCTGCGACATAGAACACGGGCGGCTTCGCCTGTGCATGGAGTTGCTCGATGGTCACGGCGCCGGCGGCAAAGCCGGCCACCGCTGCTGCGAGTACGGTGTAGCGAGCGTTCATGGTGATCCCCCTGTAGGCGTCCCGGCGATGGGAAGGATGCGGAGCCGGCACGTGAATCGACTCTAGGCATCGCACCGGGTGGGGTCAATGGGATAGATTAGCCATGACATGCGGCTTTTCCTCGCCGGACTGCTGTGCTGGGCGAGCGGCGTTCTCGCTGCGCCGGTGGTGGTCGTACCTCTCGAGGGCGGGATTGGCCCGGCGACCGCCGACTTCGTGCGCCGTTCGATCGAGCGTGCGGCGACCGACGGCACCGAGCTCGTCGTGCTGCGCATCGATACGCCCGGCGGACTCGACAGCGCGATGCGGGAGATCATCAAGGCGATCCTCGCTTCGCCCGTCCCGGTGGCAGCGTTCGTCGCGCCGAGCGGCGCGCGCGCGGCGAGCGCCGGCACCTTCATCCTGTATGCCTCGCACATTGCGGCGATGGCGCCGGGAACCAATGTCGGCGCCGCATCGCCGGTGGCCATCATGGGCGGCTCGACCGACAAGGACGGCAAGAAGACCGAAGACACCATGATGCACAAGGCGATGAACGACGCGGTGGCGTACATCCGCGGCCTGGCGCAGCTTCGCCGCCGCAACGCCGACTGGGCCGAGCAGGCGGTGCGCGAGGCCGTCAGCCTGCCCGCCGACGAGGCGCTGAAGAAGAAAGTCATCGACCTGATCGCGCCGGACGTGCCGGCGCTGCTGGGCGCGATCGACGGCAAGACGCTGGAGGCGGGCGGCGTGAAGCACACGCTGCATGTCGCCGGCGTTCCAGCGACGGAGCTGGTGCCCGACTGGCGCACGCGCTTCCTCGGCATCATCACCAACCCGAGCGTCGCCTACCTCCTCATTCTTCTGGGTGCGTACGCGCTGCTGTTCGAGTTCATGAACCCGGGGCTCATCCTGCCCGGGGTGGTGGGAACCATCGCAGTGCTGCTCGCGCTCTACGCGCTGCATCTCTTGCCGGTGAACTACGCCGGGCTCGCGCTCATCTTCCTCGGCATCGGCTTCATGGCCGCCGAAGCGTTCTTCCCGACGTACGGCTCGCTCGGCATCGGCGGGCTCATCGCCTTCGTGCTCGGCTCGATCATGCTGATCGAGGACACGAAGGTGCCTGGGTTCGAGATCCCGATCGCGCTGATCGGCGGCGTCGCCGCGGCGAGCGCGGGCTTTCTGATCTTCGTCATCGGCATGCTGGTGCGCTCGCACCAGCGTCCGGTGGTGAGCGGGCGCGAGCACATGATCGGCGCCGCGGGCGAGGCGCTGGAGGATTTCGACGGCGAGGGCTGGGCGCGCGTGCACGGCGAGAGCTGGCGCGTGCGCGCCCCCGGGCCGGTGCGCCGCGGCGAGCGGCTGCGCGTCACCGCGATGCAGGGGCTGGTTCTAACGGTGGAGGTGGAACGATGATCCCTTTCGGCGTGGGTGTGGTCGTAATCGTCGCGATCCTGCTCTTCATGTCGCTCAAGGTATTCCGCGAATACGAGCGCGCCGTGGTGTTCCTGCTCGGACGCTTCCAGGCGGTGCGCGGGCCGGGGCTGATCATCATCATCCCGGTGATCCAGCAGACGGTGCGCGTGGATCTGCGCACGCGCGTCTTCGACGTGCCGCCGCAGGACGTGATCACGCGCGACAACGTCTCGGTGAAGGTGAACGCGGTGGTCTACTTCCGCGTCGTCGATCCGCAGCTCGCCATCATACAGGTGGCTAATTTCAACGAGGCGACCAGCCAGCTCGCGCAGACCACGCTGCGCGCGATCCTCGGCAAGCACGAGCTCGACGAGCTGCTCGCCGAGCGCGAGAAGCTGAACCAGGACATCCAGACGGTGCTCGACCACCAGACCGACGCCTGGGGCATCAAGGTGTCGAACGTCGAGATCAAGCACGTCGACATCAACGAGACCATGATCCGCGCGATTGCGCGCCAGGCGGAGGCCGAGCGCGAGCGCCGCGCCAAGGTGATCCACGCCGAAGGCGAGCTGCAAGCGTCGGAAAAACTGCTGCAGGCGGCGGAGGTACTCTCGCGCAAGAGCGAGGCGATGCAGCTTCGCTATCTCCAGACGCTCACCAACATCGCGGGCGACAAGGCCTCGACCATCGTCTTCCCGGTGCCGATGGACGTCCTCGGGCCGCTGCTCGGCCGCAAATCGGGGACAGGTTCGTAATTCAAGCGACGCTCGTCGTTCCCGCGCAAGCGGGAACCCATCGTTTTTAGAAACTGGATCCCCGCTTTCGCGGGGAAGGCGGCCCCATGTCGTTCCCGCGCAAGCGGGAACCCAGATTTTCGAAAAGAAACCTGGGCCCCGCTTTCGCGGGGGCGACGTTCTTTCGCGGGGGCGACGCTTTCAGACCGTCCGAATAAAAAAAGCGGGTCGATTGCTCGGCCCGCTTTTCTTTTGCTGCTGGCGCGCGCTACTTGCCGTAGGTGGAGCTGCTGGGGCTCTTGGTCGTGCTCGAGCCGCTGGAATCGCTCGGGCTGGTGGTGCTCGACGAGCCGGAGCTCATGCCGGAGCTCGACGACCCGGAGCTCATGCCGCCGGAGGTCGCGCCGCTCGCGCCATGCTCTTTGCGCTTGTGGGCGTCCCACTCGGCGCGGCTGATCTGGCCGTCGTGGTTGGTGTCGATCTTGTCGAACTCGTCATGGCCCGCGGACGAGGCGCCCGCGGCGGATGAGGTCCCGCCGGTGGACGACGACCCGCTCGACGACGGGGTGCTGCTCTGCGACGTGGAAGGCGAAGCGCTCGAGCCGGAGCTCGACTTGTTCTTGGCATCGTCGGCATAGGCCGACACCGCGGCGAACGCAAACAGCGAGAAGCTGAGCAGCACGGGTTTCATAAGTTGCATAGGGAGATTCCTCCAAAAATCGTTGACGAATCGGGTACCTGGCACGTGAGAGGCGTGCCCCTTTGAGGGAAGCAGGCAACGTGCCGGGCCTTAAGCAGTTCTTAAGGTTCGCGGGCCACCATGGCGGGCATCCGAAACTTCGCAGTGGAGATTCGCCCATCATGAGGATGCAACCAATGCGCGCCGCCGTCCTGGCAGCGCTCTTTCCACTTGTCATTGCCGGCTGCTCGGCGTCCACCGCCGCGACGCCGCCCGCCGCCGCACCCGCCGCGACGGCCGCCGCGAGCGTGCGCGGCCCGGGCTTCGACTTCACGCAGCTCGCCAAGGACGAGGGCCCGGCCGTCGTGAACATCAGCGTCACCAAGGAAGTCGCGACGCAGATGCCGCAGCTCGACCCGAACGACCCGTTCTACCAGTTCTTCCGCCACTTTCAGGGGGCGGCGCCGCGGCAGCCGCCG
>DASQIG010000244.1:0-1840 GCA_035631735.1 Burkholderiales bacterium
GACGTCGGCGAATTCAAGGCGCTCGGGCTGCCGTACAAGTTCCTCGGCTGGGACAACCCGGAGATCGGCCGCCCGCCGGTGCTGGGCGAGCACACGGAAGCGTTGCTTGCCGAGCTCGGCTACTCGCGCGAGCGCATCGCCGAGCTGCGCGAGAAGCGGGTGATATGACGGTCGCCTACTCGCTCGCCGACGGCGTCGCCAGCATGGCGCTCGACCGGCCGGAGGTGCGCAACGCGCTCAATCTCGAGATGTGCGAGGCGCTGCTCGCCGCTGCGAAAAGGGCGACGGACGAGGACGCGCGCGTGGTGTTCGTCCGCGGCAACGGCCCGCTGTTCTGCGGCGGCGCGGACCTGAAAGAGCGCCAGGGCAGGAGCGAGCAATGGATCCGCGAGCGGCGGATGAAGGCCTTCGCTGCGTACGAGGCGCTCGAAGCGCTGCCGATGCCCTGCATCGCGCTGGTGCACGGCGCGGCGATCGGCTCGGGCGTCGAGATCGCCGCTGCCTGCGACTTCATCGTCGCCACGCCGGATGCGAGCTTCCGCACGCCGGAAGCGCAGCGCGGCACGATCGGCGCGACGCAGCGGTTGCCGCGCATCCTCGGCAAGCGCCTCGCCAAGGACCTGATGTTCACCGGGCGCGCCCTCAGCGCCGAGGAAGCGCGCGAAGCCGGCTTCGTTTCCCGGGTGACGAGCGACCTCGATGCCGCGGCGCGCGAGATCGCCGCGGCGATCCTCAAGGCGGCGCCGCTCGCGTTGCGCCTGGCGAAGCGCGCCATCGACAGCGGCATCGAGCGTGATCCGCAAGCTGCGAAACAAGTGGAGATCGCGGCCATCGAGGAGCAGCTCGCTGCCGGGCAATGGATGGGCAAGACCTGAATGGAATGGCAAGCGCAATCGCTGGGGGAAGTGCTCGAGCGCCAGGCGCGCGGCCGCGGCACGGCCGAGGCGCTCGTCACGCCGACGCGCCGTATCACCTATGAGGACCTGTACCTGCGCGCGCGCAGCGCCGCGGTGACGCTGCACACGCTCGGCATCGGCCGCGGCGATCACGTCGGCATCCTGATGGGCAACGACGAGAAGTGGCTCGCGCTGTTCTATGGTGCCGCGCTGATGGGCGCCGTCACCGTCCCCGTGAATACCCGGTTCAAGGCGGCGGAGATGGCGTTCTGCCTCAAGCAGGCCGACTGCAAGGCGCTCTTCTACGTGCCGCGCTTTCTCAACATCGATTTCGACGCCATGGTGCGCGAAACGGGCTTCGCGCGCGCCTTCGACATCACGCGCCCGCTGCCCGAATGGTCGATGGGAGATACGCGCAGCGTCTCGCCGGGCGAGACACTGCTCATCCAGTTCACCTCCGGCACCACCGCCTATCCGAAGGGCGCGATGCTGACGCACGACAACATGCTGCGCGACGCATGGGCAGCGGGCACTCGCCTCGGCATCCGGCCGCAGGACCGCTACTTCAACTGCCGGCCGTTCTTCCACGTCGCCGGCTCGACGCTCTCGGCGTTGATGGCGCTCGTCGCCGGCGCGACGCTGGTGACGCTGCCGACCTTCGAAGCCGGCGCGGCGCTCGAGCTGCTCGAGCGCGAGCGCTGCACGCTGATCTCCGGCAATGACACCATCTTCCAGCTGCTGATGGGCCACGAGGACTTCCCGCGGCGCAAGCTTTCGCTGCGCGGCGGCTGGGCAGCGGCCGGGCCGCAGACCATGCGCAAGATCATCGACGTTCTCGGCGCGAGAGAGATCTGCGCGGCCTATGGGCTGTCGGAAGCATCGCCCAATGTGGTGATGAGCGACTGGCGCGATCCCGAAGAGCTGCGCGTGAACGGCCTGGCAAA
>DASQIG010000245.1:0-4336 GCA_035631735.1 Burkholderiales bacterium
GACGACCGTACAGTTCTGCCGCGTGCAGGGGACCGCGCGGCCGTCGCAGGATTCGGAGATCAAATTTGAAGTGTGGTTGCCGACCGCGGCGGCGTGGGCCGGACGCTTCAAGCAGAACGGCACCGGCGGCTATGCCGGCGCGACGCCTTACGCGCGCCTCGCGCAGGACATCGGCGATGGTTTTATCACCGCTGGCAGCAACATGGGTCACGACGGTGGCGAGAACGCGGCGTGGACCCTCGGCCACCCCGAAAAGGTGAAGGACTGGGGCCTGCGGGCGCACTACTATGTCGCCACGGCCGCTAAGGCGCTTGCGCAGGCGTACTTCGACACGCCGGTTGCGCATTCGTACTTCGAGGGCTGCTCGAACGGCGGGCGCCAGGCGATGATGATGGCGCAGAATTATCCGCAGCTCTTCGACGGCATCGTCGCGGGCGCGGCCTCGCAGTTCTACCCCGATGTGCTTTTCTGGCTGATCTGGACGGGCAAGGTCCTCAGTCCGGTGGCGGGGCAGCCAGCCATCAGCCTTGCGAAGCGCCAGTCGATCACGCAGCGCGTGCTCGACAAGTGTGATGCGATCGACGGCCTCGCCGACGGACAGATCACCAACCCGCGCGCCTGCAGCTTCGACATCGACACGATGGGCCCCAATGGCGACGGCACGCTCACCGCCCAGGAGGTCGCTGCCGTCAAGGCGATGTACGCCGGCACGCACAACGAGTTGACGGGAGCGCAGCGCTACTCGGGCGCCAAGTTCGGCTCGGAAGCTTTCTTCGATCCGAACTTCGCGGACAACGGTGGCTACGGCGTCTTCATCGGCCACTATGTGTATGGCGTAAATTGGAATGCGGTGCAATGGCGCGACCCGGCGAACATCAACTTCTCGACGGTCTACGACTACGTCAAGGAGTTCATCTCGCCGGTGACCGCCGCGCCGAGCCCGGACATCACCGAGTTCGTGAGCCGCGGCGGCAAGCTGATCCAGTACGCCGGATGGAGCGACTCCGTGGTGCCGCCGGACGGCGCGCTCGGCTACTTCTTCGCGCTGACGCAGTTCGAGAAACTGCGCCACGTGCCCGACCACGAGTTCGACCGCCAGATCGAGAAGCTCACGCCGCAAGTCGTCGCCGCGACGGCGCAGGCGTTCGGTCCGCAGGTGCAGCAGTATCACCGGCTGTTCATGGCACCGGCCGTCAGCCACTGCGGCGGCGGCACCGGCCCGAATGCGATCGGCGGCGGCTTCCCGGAGCCACCGGCGGCCTATCGCGATGCCGACCATCACGTCGTGAGCGCCGTCATCAAGTGGGTCGAGCAAGGCGTGGCGCCCGAGAAGATCATCGCCACGCGTTTCGACAGCAACGGCAACCTGGTGCGCTCGCGTCCGCTCTGCGCGTACCCGGCGCAGGCGGCCTATAACGGGTCCGGCGACATCAACGACGCGAGCAATTTCTCATGCGTCACGCCGAAGCTGCAGGAGCGCACGATCACCTCGACGGACATCCTGCTCATCCAGAACTCGCTGCGACAGCGGGACCTCAAGCTCCCCAACCGCTGACAACCACCGGCGACGGAGCCCGAAATGGTTCGGGCTCCGCCCCCGAATTGCTTACGCCTTGGCGAGCGCTGCCTTGACGCGCTCCGGGTTGAGCGGCGCGCGGCGCAGCCGCACGCCGGTGGCGCTGAAGAAGGCGTTGGCCACGGCCGCCGGGATGACGCGGATGGTGGGCTCGCCCGCCCCGCTCGGCGCGATCTCCGGCCGGTCGATGAGCACTATTTCGATCGCTTCCGGCGTGTCGGGCATCTCCACGATCGGATAGCTCGCCCAGTCGACGCTCGCTACGGCGTCCGGCGCGAAGCGCACTTCCTCGTAGAGCGCGCGCGAGAGGCCCTGCACCACGTTGCCTTCGATCGTCTGGCGCAAGGTGAGCGGGTTGATGATCAGCCCGCAATCGTGGGCCACCGTGAAGCGCTTCGCCCAGATGCGGCCGCTCGCGCGATCCACCTCGACTTCGGCCACGACCGCCACCGCCGTGCCATTGCGATCGGCGAAGGCGATGCCCTTGCCCTCATTTTTCCCTTTTGCGAGCGACGACCAGCGCGCTTTCTCCGCGGCCGCCTTCACCACGGCCGCGTGCCGCGGATTGGTGAGGTAGCGCAGACGGAAGGCCACCGGGTCTTCGCCGGCGGCGTGCGCCAACTCGTCGATGAACTGCTCGGAGCCGAAGTGAATGTCCGGCCCGACCGGATCTCGCAAGTGCGACGTGCGCAGCGGCGAGCAGCCGACCACGAGCGGCGCTATCGTTTCCCAGGCGAGTCGCTTGTTCTCGAAGCCGTAGGATTCCTCCGGCGAGCCGTAGATCTGGTTGCCCTTCGGCGTCAGCCCGAGCGCCTGGCCGACCAGGCTGTCGGCGGGATTGGATTCGTTGGTGGCGATGTGCTGGCGCGAGAAACCCTTCGACATGAAGTCGTAGGCGAGCACCTTGCCGCTCGCGTCGAGCGCGGCGCGGCCGCGGTGCACCGCCGCAGGACCTTTCGGATCCCACGCGGTGCCGTCGGCGCGCATACCCTGCACGCGCACCGGCTTGCCGAGCGCGCGCGAGAGGAACGCCGCATCGAGCGCCGCATCACCGGCGTCATTGCGGCCATAGGATCCCGGACCCGGCACCCAGACGGCGCGGACTTTTTCCGTCGGCATGTCGAGCAGCTTCGCCACGCCGTCGCGCGTGAAGTGCGGCTTCTGCGAGCCGGTCCACACCGTGCAGCGATCGGCCTTCACGTCGGCGAGCGCGCAGGCCGGCCCCATGCTGGCGTGCGACTGGAACGGCCACTCGTATTCGGCCTCGATGACGCGCACTCCCGGCGCCTTCAGCGCCGCCTCGACGTCGCCCTGCTTCAGCGACTCTTCGCGCTTTACCGGCTTCGCCGCGCGAATATGCTCATGCAGCGACTCCATCGCCGGGAATGCCTTGGCGTCGTAGTGCCAATCCACCTTCAGCCGCTGCGCAGCGCGCACCGCATCCCATTCGCGCGGTGCGACCACGGCGACGAAATCCTTCTTGCGCACAACCCGCGCGCCGCGGATGCCCTTGATCGAGCTTTCGTCGACGCCGCGCACGCTGCACGCGGCGCGCGGCGGCCGGATGACGCGCGCGTGCAGCATGCCGGGCACCCGCACGTCGGTGACGAACTCACCGGTGCCGTAGACCTTCCAGGCAACATCGCGGCGCGGCAGCGGCTTGCCCACCACCTTGTACTCTGCGGGCGTCTTCGGCTTCGCCGGCACCGTGATGTCCATCGGGTTGCCGGTCTGCTGGTTCCACTGCACCGGGTGATTGAAGTAGCGGCCGCCTACGAGCTCGCCGTACGTCGCCATGCCCCGCGGCGAAACGACAGTGCCATCCTCGACGCGGAGCTCAGCCGCCGGCGCGCCCAGCCTGTTGGCCGCTCGCTCGAGTAGCACACGCCGCGCTTCGGCCGCAGCCTTGCGCAGCAGCCGCGCGCCGTTCGACGTGCCGGTGCTGCCGGAGGCGCCGCCCTGGTTGCAGGAGCTCGCCGTGTCGCCCATCAGCACGGCCACCTTGTCGAAGCCGACGTCCAGCTCTTCGGCGACGATCTGCGCCACCGCGACGTCGAGCCCCTGCCCCATGTCCATCTTGCCGAAGAACGCGTTGACGCGGCCGTCTGGCAGGATGGCGATCCAGGAATCCAGCTCGGTCGGCACCAGCGCCGGCTTGCCCGCGGCCTGCGCCAGCGCCTCGATCGGCGGCAGCGAGAATGAGACGACCAGCGCGCCGGAAATCTTGAGAAATTCGCGACGGTCCATGGCGCCTCCTATGCGAGCTGGCTCTGCGCGCGCTTGATCGCGCGCATGATCGCGACATGCGTGCCACAGCGGCACTTCAGGCCGGCGAGCGCATCACGCAACTCGGCGTCGCTCGCTTTGGGGTTCTTCTTCAGCACCGCCGCAGCGGTCATCACCCAGCCGTTGATGCAATAGCCGCACTGCGGCACGCCTTCGGCGACATACGCCGCCTGCAGCGGATGCGGCTTCTGCGGGGTGCCGAGTCCGGCGATGGTCGTCACCGTCTTGCCCGCCACCGCCGACACCGGCAACACGCAGGAGCGCATCGCCTCGCCATTCACATGCACGGTGCAGGCGCCGCACTGCGCGAGCCCGCAGCCGAAATGGGGATTGCGCAGCCCGAGGTCGCCGCGCAGCGCATAGAGGAGCGGCATCTCGGGTTGCGCGTCCACCGACACGCGCTTGCCGTCCACGGTGAAACGAAAGGTCGCCATCCTTCCTCCTCAGGAAATACCGGGCACGATCTTACGCCTG
>DASQIG010000246.1:0-2345 GCA_035631735.1 Burkholderiales bacterium
GCCGAGGAGCTGCTCGCCGATCCGAAGGAGCGCGCCGAGCACGTGATGCTCATCGACCTGGGCCGCAACGACGTCGGCCGCATCGCCACCCCCGGCAGCGTGCGCGTCACCGAGCAGATGGTGATCGAGCGCTACTCGCACGTCATGCACATCGTCTCGAACGTCGAGGGCCGCATCGCGCCGGGCCGCGATGCGATCGATGTGCTGAAGGCGAGCTTCCCGGCCGGGACCGTCACCGGCGCGCCGAAGGTGCGCGCGATGCAGCTCATCGACGCGCTCGAGCCGGTGAAGCGCGGCATCTACAGCGGCGCAGTCGGCTACCTCGGCTTCAACGGCGACATGGACACGGCGATCGCCATCCGCACGGCGGTGGTGAAGGCGGGCAAGCTCCATGTGCAGGCGGCCGCCGGCGTGGTGGCGGATTCCGAGCCGCAATCGGAATGGCAGGAGACACAGCACAAGGCGCGCGCGCTGCTGCGCGCGGCCGCGGTCGCCGCCAGCGAGACCCAATAGGCGCGCCCATGGTGCTGATGATCGACAACTACGACTCGTTCACCTACAACCTGGTGCAATACCTGGCGGAGCTGGGCGCCCAGGTCCGCGTGGTGCGCAATGACCAGATCAGCGTTGATGAGGTGCAGGCGCTCGCGCCGCGCGCTATCGTCATCTCGCCCGGGCCGAGCGCGCCGGAGCGGGCGGGCATCTCGCTCGAATTGATCCAACGCCTGGCCGGCCGCGTGCCGATTCTCGGTGTCTGCCTCGGGCACCAGGCCATCGGGCAGGCGTTCGGTGGCAAAGTGGTGCGGGCGAAGCGCGTCATGCACGGCAAGGTGTCGACCGTGCGCCACGACGGCGAGGGCGTGTTTCGCGGACTGCCGGCCGAGTTCCGCGCGACGCGCTATCACTCGCTCGCGGTAGAGCGCGAATCGCTGCCCGCCTGCCTCAAAATCACGGCCGAATCCGACGACGGCGAGATCATGGGCCTGCGGCACCGCGATTTCGCCGTCGAAGGCGTGCAATTCCACCCGGAGGCGCTGCTCACCGAGCACGGCCACCCGATGCTGCAGAATTTCATCGAGGGAGCTAACGCATGAAACAAATCACCATCGCCGAAGCCATCCAGCGGACGGTCGAGCACCGCGAGGTGTTCCACGACGAGATGCTGCACGTCATGCGCCAGATCATGCGCGGCGAGCTGAGCCCGGCGCAGATCGCGGGCTTCATCATCGGCCTGCGCGTAAAGAAGGAGACCATCGGCGAGATCGCGGCCGCGGCGCAGGTGATGCGCGAGCTCGCGACGCCGGTGGAAGTGGCCGACGACCGGCATCTCGTCGACACCTGCGGCACGGGCGGCGACGCAGCGCATACGTTCAACGTCTCGACCTGCGCGGCTTTCGTTGCCGCCGCGGCGGGCGCCAAGGTGGCGAAGCACATGGGCCGCTCGGTGTCGTCCTCCTCGGGCAGCGCCGAGGTGCTGGAGGCGCTCGGCGCGCGCATCAACCTGTCTCCCGCCGAGACCGGCCAGGCGCTGGAGAAGACCGGCCTCGGCTTCATGTTCGCGCCGGCGCATCATGCGGCGATGAAATACGCCGCGCCGGTGAGGAAGGACCTCGGCGTGCGCACCATCTTCAACATCCTCGGGCCGCTGACCAACCCGGCCGGCGCCAAGAACCAGGTGCTGGGCGTGTTCCATCCCGATCTCGTCGGCATCCAGGTGCGCGTGCTGCAGCGCCTGGGCTCGCGGCATGTCATGGTGGTCTACGGCATCGACGGCCTGGACGAGATTTCGATCTCGGGTGAGACGATGGTCGGTGAGCTCGCCAAGGGCGAGATCAACGAATACAACCTCCACCCGTCGCATTTCGGCCTCGAGCTCTACGACCGGCGCGCGATCCAGGTGAATTCGGTCGAGGAATCGAAAGCGATGATCGAGGCGGTGCTCGACAACCAGCCGGGCCCGGCGCACAACATCGTCGCGATGAACGCGGGCGCCGCGATCTACGTCGCCGGGCTCGCCAGCACGCTGAAGGCGGGCGTCGAGCGCGCCAGCCAGGCGATCAGGAGCGGCGCCGCGAAGCACAAGATGGAGGAGTTCATCGCCTTCACGAAAAACGTGAAGAAGTGACGATCCTCGATCGCATCCTCGACGTGAAGCGCGACGAGATCGCCGCGGCCAAGGCGCGCACTCCAGTTGCGGACCTCGAGCGCAAAGCAAGAGCCACCGGGGCACCGCGCGATTTCGCCGGCGCGCTGCGTGCGCGCGAGCCAGCGGTCATCGCCGAGATCAAGAAGGCGAGCCCATCGCGCGGTGTGCTGCGCGAGGAGTTCGATCCGGCCGCAATCGC
>DASQIG010000247.1:0-1797 GCA_035631735.1 Burkholderiales bacterium
GCGTCGGAAAGGCCCAGGCCGCGCAGGAACGCACGGTGCGGCGCGCGATCGAGCCCCTCAACGGTGATGCGCGAGGGCAGCTTCTTCGTATTCACGCACGATCTCGTCGATGGAGGCGCTATGCGGCAAGCCGAGCGCGGCCGCGCGCGCTGAGAGCGTCGCCTTCGGCACCGCGTCCATGATCTGCTGCAGCGCCGGGTCGGGCTGGAAGCGCACCGAGCCCGTTGCCCGCGGCTTCACCGCGTCCCACATCTGCTGCGCGCTCAGTGAAATGCCGGTGAGGAGCACGGTGCGACGGGCGCCGAGCTCGCGCGCGGGGATGTCAGCCATGCGCTGGAACGCCTGAACGACGCGCGCCACCGAAATGCACGCCATGCGCGTATCCGGCCGCACCGGGCAGACGTAGTCGCGCCCGGCGAGCGGCTCGCGGACGATCGCGCTGGCCCAGCCCGAGACGGCGGTGTTGGCGCTGCCGGGCCGCACCATCACCGTCGGCAGCCGCAGCGCGCGGCCGTCGAGATAGCCGCGGCGGCTGTAGTCGTCGATCAGGACTTCGCACATCAGCTTCTGGGCTCCATACGAGATGCGCGGCGACGGCGCCGTCTCGTCGGTCACCGGGTCCGGCAGCCTGCCGCCATAGACGGCGATGGACGAAGCGAAGATGAACTTGGGCTGGTGACCGGCGAGGCGGCACGCCTCCAGCAGATCGCGCGTCGCGTCGAGATTCACTTTCATGCCGAGCTCGAAGTTCTGCTCGGCGCCGCCCGAGACGAGCGCCGCGAGATGGAATACGACCCCGACCTCCGGTGTGATGAGCGAGCGCGCGAACTGCGGATAGGCGATGTTGCCGACGAGCGCTTGCGCGAACGGCATGCTGGTCTGGTCGGTGGCGATGACCTCTTGCCCGCCGAGCGCGCGTACCAGCGCGGAACCGATGTAGCCCGCCGCGCCGGTGACGAGTATTCTCATGGCCGAAAGCCAATTCTAAAAGGAGGATACGGATGCCACGAGCCGCGGCAGCGCTCGTTCTCGTTTTCAGTGCCGTCTGCGTATCGGCGCAGAACTATCCGTCGCACCCGGTGAAGGTGGTCGTGCCCTACGCGGTCGGCGGACCGGCGGACATCTACGGCCGCTTCATCGCGGCGAAACTGCAGGAGGCGCTCGGCCAGCCCTTCGTCATCGAAGACCGTCCCGGGGGCGGCTCGATCGTCGGCACGGACGCCGTCGCCAAGGCGCCGCCGGACGGCTACACGCTGCTCGTCATGTCGAACACGCACACGGTGAACGAGACGCTGATACCGAAGAAGCCCTTCGACCTGATGCGCGACTTTGCGCCGATTACGGGCGTCAATTCTTCGGACCTGGTGATGGTGATCCATCCCTCCGTGCCGGCAAGCAACCTGAAGGAGTTCATTGCGCTCGCCAAATCCAGGCCGGGAGCGCTCAACTACGCCTCCTCCGGGCCGGGCACCCCGTATCACATGGCGGGAGAGCTCTTCAAAGCGATGGCGGGCGTCGACATCGTACATGTGCCGCACAAAGGCTCGGACCAGGCGCGCACCGCAGTGCTCGGCGGCCAGGTGCAGATGATGTTCGATGCCATCACCACGATGACGGGCCAGGTGCACGCGGGCAAGGTCAAGGCGCTCGGCACGACCGGCAAGCGGCGCTCCGCGGTGCTCCCCGAGGTGCCGACGATCGCGGAAGCAGGCGTTCCGGGCTACGAAGCGACGATCTGGCTCGGCCTGATGGCGCCCGCCGGCACGCCGCGCCCGGTGCTCGAGAAGCTGAACGCGG
>DASQIG010000248.1:0-4127 GCA_035631735.1 Burkholderiales bacterium
CGCGCCAAGCACAACGCCGAGTTCCATTACGCGCTCGGGCCGGAGTTCTACCGTTACTGGCTCGACGACCCGCTGATGCTCTACACCTGCGCGTACTGGAAGGAGGGCACGCGCACGCTGGAGGAAGCGCAGCGCAACAAGCTCGATCACGTCGGCAAGAAGGTGCTGCTCAAGCCGGGGGACGAGGTGGTGGACGTCGGCAGCGGCTTCGGCGGCTTCCTGCTCTACGCCGAGGAGCGCTTCGGCGTGAAGGTCACCGGGTACAACACCACCGGCTCGCAGGTCGAGCACGCGCGCCGGCAAATCGCGCAGCGCCGGCTGAAAAACACCGTGGCGCTGGAAGCGGACTTCCGCTCGATGGATCGCCAGTACGACAAGGTGGTGTCGATCGGCTGCCTCGAGCACGCCGGCCGCGACGGCCTGGTCGATCTCGTCCGCGCGCACGCGCGCGCGCTCAAGCCTGGCGGCCTCGGCCTGATCCACTTCATCGGGCACGTCGGGCACTTCGAGACCGATTACTTCATCCGCAAGTACGTCTTTCCCGGCGGCTGGATCCCGAGCCTCTCCGACGTTATCGTCGAGATGGAAGCCGCCGGCCTCGAAGTGCTGGATATCGATAACCTGCGGCGCCACTACGCGCTGACGCTCGATGCGGGGGCCGAGCGCTTCGAGCGCAACTGGGACAAGATCCGGGCCTTGGACCCGCAACGCTTCGACGAGCGCTTCCGGCGCATCTGGGGGGTGTACCTCTACGGCTGCGCCGAGATGTTCCGCTCGAGCGCGGGACGCACGCATCTGTTCCAGGTGGTGTTCTCCAGGGGCAACGTCTCGATGACGGGCTACCCGATGACGCGCGAGCATCTCTACGAACTTGACGAGCAGCCCTCTCACTCAGCACTCGCTGAAAAAAGAAGCCCTGGCCGCGCGGCTTAGGGCGCCCGGGGCGGGAGAAGCGGGGCCCGTCGGGCTGGCGAAGGAAACCTCGAACCTGTTCCGCGACCGCCAGGCGCCGCCGCGCCGGCGGCTCGACGTGCGCGCCTTCAACCAGGTGCTCGCCGTCGACGCCGCGGCGGGCTGGGTGGACGCCGAGGGCATGATCAGCTACGAGCAGCTGACGCGCGAGTGCCTCGCCCACGGCGTGATGCCCGCCGTGGTGCCGCAGCTGAAGACCATCACGCTCGGCGGCGCGGTGGCGGGCGTCGGCATCGAATCGTCGTCGCAGCGCTACGGGCTGGTGCACGACACGATGCTCGAGCTCGACGTGCTGCTCGGCGACGGCCGCGTCGTCAACTGCACGCCGTCGAACCAGCACGCCGATCTGTTCTTCGGCTTTCCCAACTCCTATGGGACGCTCGGCTATGCGCTGCGCGTCAAGGCGCGCGCGGTGCCGGTGCAGCCCTACGTGCGGCTCTCGCACCTGCCGTTCACGGACGCGCGCGCATTTTTCCGGGAGCTGGAGGGCCGGCTGACTGCGCGTGATGCCGATTTCGTCGACGGCACGGTGTTCTCTCCCGTCGAGATGTACCTCACCCTCGGCCGCTTCGCGGACCGCGCGCCCTATACCAGCGATTACACCTACGAGCACATCTATTACCGCTCGATCCGCGAGAAGCGCGACGACTATCTCACGATCCACGATTACATCTGGCGCTGGGACACCGACTGGTTCTGGTGCTCGAAGAACGTGCTTGCGCAGAACCCGCTCGTGCGGCGGCTCTACGGACGCAAGCGCCTCGGCTCGCGCACCTACACGAAGATCATGCGCTGGAACAGCCGCATGGGCATCACGAAGAAAGTCGAGCGTGTGCTGGGGCTGCATTCGGAGTCCGTGATCCAGGACGTCGACATCCCGCTTGGCCGCGCCGCCGAGTTCCTGGATTTCTACGCCCGCGAAATCGCGCTCTGGCCGCAGTGGATCTGCCCGATCGGGCCGCAGGCGCATGCGGGGCGCTTCGCGCTCTATCCGGTGAAGAGCGAGTGGTACGTGAACTTCGGTTTCTGGGACGTGAAGCGCACGCGCGAGGCGCATCCGCCCGGCTACTTCAACCGGCTGATCGAGCGCGAGGTGGTCGAGCTCGGCGGCATCAAGTCGCTCTACTCGGACAGCTTTTTCACGCCGCAGGAGTTCCGGCGCTATTACGGCGGCGAGGCGTACCGCGGGCTGAAGGCGAAATACGACCCGCAGGGGGCATTCCCGCCGCTGTACGAGAAGTGCGTGTTGCGCCACTGAGCGGCGCCATCTCCATCGCGGCGATCGTGATCGTCGCCGCACTCATCCTGCTGTTGCTCTTCGAACCGGGGCTGCCCTACCGGGTGGCGCCTTCTCGCGCGCCGCTTGGTTCGCGCCAGTTCGTGAATTACCTCAGCGCGATCGTGAATGCCCGGCTTTTCGCCGCCGGCGAGCTCGAGGTGCTGAATAGCGGCGCCGCGATCTACGCTGCCGAGGTGGAGGCGGTGCGCGCGGCACGCAAAAGCATCCACCTTGAGGCGTATCTGTTTCTCCGCGGGCGCGCGGGCGACGAGGCGCTCCGTGTCCTCACCGAACGCGCACGCGCCGGCGTCCACGTGCGCATCGTGGTGGACCGTATCGGCAGCCTTTTCACGCCGGACAGCTATTTTGACGAGCTGCGCGCCGCGGGCGGCCGCGTCTACTGGTACCAGCCGATCGCCTGGTACACGCTCAAGCGGTTCAACAACCGCACGCATCGCGACATCCTGATCGTCGACGGCGAAGTCGGATTCGTCGGCGGCGTCGGCGTCGCCGACTACTGGATCGGGCCGCCGGGCAGAGGGCGGCCGTGGCGCGACACGATGGTGCGGGTCACCGGCGACCTCGTGCAGGGCCTGCAGACCTCGTTCGCCGAGAACTGGCTCGAAGCGGCGGGCGAGGTGCTGCCCGAGGCCGAGTTCGCGCAGCACGAGCGCGATGCGCCGCGCGTGCTGCCCGCCGGCGTGGGCGCCGGCATGGTGGTGAACAGCACGCCTTCCGCCGGGCGCTCGACGCGCGCGCGGCTCCTGTTCCAGGTGCTCGTCGCCTCCGCGCGCGAATCGATCCAGATCTGCTCGCCCTATTTCCTGCCGGACAGGAGTCTGCTCGCCGAGCTCGAGCACGCCGCGCGCCGCGGCGTGCCGGTCACGGTGCTCACGCCCGGGAAATGGAACAACCACCCGATCACGCGGCTCGGCAGCCGGCAGCGCTATGGGCGGCTGCTTAAGGCCGGCGTGCAGATCTGCGAGTACCAGCCGGCGATGATCCACGCCAAGGTGTTCATCGTCGACCGGCTGTGGGCGGTCGTCGGCTCGACCAACTTCGACAACCGCTCCTTCGGGCTTAACGACGAGGTGAACCTCGCGGTGCTCGATCCACGGCTCGCAGACCGGCTGGCGCGGGATTTCGCCGCCGATCTGCGGGAAGCGCGGCGCATCACGCTCGAGCAATGGCGCCGCCGATCCTACGGCGAGCGAGCGCTCGCGCTACTCGGCCGGCTGCTCGAGCGCCAGGTCTGAGGGAACACGCCCGAGCGCGCCGCGGTCCAAGCGGCTAGCTGACGCATGGCGCTCGCCATTGACACGTGTGAGCGCATCCTCGGGGAGGCGCCCGATCTCATCATTTCCAGCGTAGCGCTGCTGCCGCATCGCGGACCAGGCCGAGCTGCGGCTGCGGAGCCTGATCCACGCGCATCTCCCGGTGCGCGCGGTTACTTGGCGGCGGGCGCGGCGTCCTTGCCTTCGGGGCGCACCGGCGCCGGCGACTGCGGCGCACCGGGCGCGCCCGGCACGCGCCGCAGCGGCACATACCAGACCGAGGGGCGAATGCCGCCGCCCTGCGGGTAGAGGTCCATCAGGTCGTACACCGTGCGCGGCATGTTGGTCGACACGTTCAGGCCGAGCGCGCGCGCGGCCTGCACCGTGATCGGGAAGTCGTGCGTCCAGCGGCCCTCGGTGAGCACGGTGGCGACCTGCAGCGAGCGTTTCTCGTCCAGGTGCTTGCCGAGCACCTGCGCGACGAAGGCGAGCACCTGCAGGCGCGCCTTCTGCGCCACGTCGGCGAGGATCAGGAGCTCGTCGCCCACGCGCTGCGGCCCCTTCAGTTCCACCACCTTGACGATCGAGGCCGCCGGCATGTC
>DASQIG010000249.1:0-2511 GCA_035631735.1 Burkholderiales bacterium
TCGCAGCCCTACACCAACGAGTACGGCGCGACGATCAACGGCTGCGTGTACTGCGGCTACTGCCAGTTCTTCGGCTGCGAGATGGGCGCCAAGGCGAGCCCGCAGACCGCGGTGCTGCCGAACCTGATGAAGCAGAGCCGCTTCGAGCTGCGCACGCTCGCCAATGTGGTGAAGGTGAACCTCGACTCGGCGAAGAAGCGCGCGGTGAGCGTGACCTACGTCGATTCACGCGGCCGCGAGTTCGAGCAGCCGGCGGACCTGGTGCTGCTCACGTCGTACGTCTTCAACAATGTGCGGCTGATGCTGATCTCCGGAATCGGCAAGCCGTACGACCCCAACGCCAACACCGGTGTGGTCGGCCGCAACTATGCCTACCAAACGCCCTCCGGCGTCACGCTGTTCTTCGAAGACAAAATCTTCAACCAGTTCATGGCCGCCGGCGGGCTGGGCATGACGATCGATGAATTCAACGGCGACAACTTCGACCACACCGGGCTCGGCTTCATCGGCGGCGGCTTCTTCCAGGCGGCGACCAGCGGCTCGCGGCCGATCGAGGTGCGGCCGGTGCCGCGCGGCACACCGCGCTGGGGCGCGCAGTGGAAGCACGCGGTGGCGAAGTACTTCAACCGCTCGTTCCCGATCACCATCCAGGGCGCGTGCCAGAGCTATCGCAGCAACTATCTCGACCTCGATCCGACGTACCGCGATTCCTACGGGTTGCCGCTCCTGCGCATGACCTTCGACCGGCGCGAGAACGAGCACAAGATGTCGGTGTGGATCACCAACAAGGCGGCGGAGATCGCGAAGGCTATCGGACCCTCCAGGATGAACGTCACGCCGCGCACCGAGAAGTACACCATCGTGCCGTACCAGAGCACCCACAACACCGGTGGCGCGGCGATGGGCGCGGATCCGGCGACGAGCGCGGTGAACAAGTATCTGCAGAGCTGGGACGTGCCGAACGTCTTCGTCGTCGGCGCGAGCGCCTTTCCGCAGAACGGCGGCTACAACCCGACCGGTACCGTAGGCGCGCTCACGTTCCAGGCGCTGCAGGCGATCAAGACGCGTTATCTCAGGCGCCCGGGCCCGCTGGCTTAGCCCAGCCGCGTGCGCGCGCAACGGCCTCGCGCCAGCGCTCGAGCTTTGCCCGCGCTTCCTCGCGCGCCATGTGCGGCTGGAAGCGCCGGTCGAGCTGCCAGTGCTTGGCGAGCTCCTCCCGAGAGCTCCAGAGATTGACCGTGAGCCCGGCGAGATAGGCGGCGCCGAGCGCGGTCGTCTCCAACACCTTCGGGCGCAGCACCGGCACGCCGAGCAGGTCGGCCTGAAACTGCATCAAGAGATCGTTCGCCGCCGCGCCGCCGTCGACGCGCAGCTCCGTGAGTCTCTCGCCCGAGTCCTTCTGCATCGCCTCCAGCAGCTCGGCGCTCTGGTAGGCGATCGATTCGAGCGCCGCGCGCGCGATGTGCGCCTTGGACGTTCCCCGGGTCAAACCCAGCATGGCGCCGCGCGCGTGCGGGTCCCAGTACGGCGCGCCGAGCCCGGTAAATGCCGGCACGAGGAAGACATCTCCGGAATCGAGGACGCTCGCGGCCAGTTTTTCGACTTCGGCGGAGCTCGCAAAGAATTCGAGCTGGTCGCGCAGCCACTGCACCACGGCGCCGGCGATGAACACGCTGCCTTCCAGCGCATATTCCTTGTCCTTGATCTGCGCACAGGAGGTGGACACCAGGCCGTTTTGCGACTGCACGACGCGATCGCCCGTGTGCATCAGCATGAAGCAGCCGGTGCCGTAGGTGTTCTTCGCCGTGCCGGGTTGGTGGCACATCTGCCCGAACATCGCCGCCTGCTGGTCGCCCGCGATGCCGCCGATGATCAGCGCCTCGCCGATGAGCGAGGCGGGCAGCGCGCCGAATGCGTGTGCCGAGGGATGCACTTCGGGCAGGATCGCGCGCGGCACGCGCAGGAGCGTGAGCAGCTCCGCATCCCAGTCGTTCATGTGGATGTTGAAGAGCATGGTGCGCGACGCGTTCGATGGATCGGTCACGTGCGTGCGGTTGCCGGTGAGCTGCCACACGAGCCACGTGTCGACCGTGCCGAAGGCGAGCTCGCCGCGCTCGGCGCGCGCGCGCGCGCCCGGTACGTTGTCGAGGAGCCACGCGATCTTGGTGCCGCTGAAGTACGGATCGATCACGAGTCCGGTGCGCTCGCGCACCAGGCTTTCCGCGCCTACCGCGCGCAGCTCTTCGCACAGCGGCGCGGTGCGCCGGTCCTGCCAGACGATCGCCGGGTGCAGCGGCTCGCCGCTCTGGCGGTCCCACAGCAGCGTCGTTTCGCGCTGGTTGGTGATGCCGACCGCCATCAGCTGCTTGAGCGGCACATTCGCTTTGCGCACCGCTTCGCGCGCGGTTTCGCGCTGCGTGGTGTAGATCTCCTTCGGGTCGTGCTCGACCCAGCCCGGCTGCGGATAGTGCTGCTCGAACTCGCGCCGCGCGGTGGCGACCGCGCGGCCTT
>DASQIG010000250.1:0-3846 GCA_035631735.1 Burkholderiales bacterium
GATCAAGGCGGCGTACATCGGCCTGCTGCACGAGCACCGGCAGCCCGAGTGCGCCGAGACCTTCTACAACTCGGTGGCGTGCGCCGTGCTGCATCGGCGCCACTACCACAACGAATTCATCTTCTGGCGACCGGCGGGCGCCACCGAGCATCTCGAGGGCGAGACGCCGACCTACGCCTGTCATTACCCGCCGGTCGACGGCCTGCGGCAAACGCTGCGCAACATCGCCACCAGCTTCGATCTCGCGAACCGCTGGGAAAACCCGAAGCGCGACCTGCGCAACATCGTGCACGCGCTGCGCCAGCATTTCCCGCGGCCGGCCAAGGCGCATCCCGACCTGCAGGTGCAGGTGCTGGGTTCGCTATTCTTCCGCAACAAGGGCGCTTACGTCGTCGGCCGCGTCATCAACGGCCAGCACGAGGTGCCTTTCGCCGTGCCGATCCTGCAGAACGAACGCGGCGAGCTCTACGCCGACACGCTGCTCACGGGCGAGGACCAGCTGCTCGTCCTTTTCTCCTTCGCGCGCGCCTACTTCTTCGTCGATATGGAGGTTCCCGCGGCGTTCATCTCATTCCTGCGGTGGCTGATGCCCAAGAAGCCGCGCGCCGAGCTGTACATGGCGGTGGGATTGGCGAAGCAGGGCAAGACGCTCTTCTACCGCGACCTGCACTATCACCTCAAGCATTCCACCGATCGCTTCGCCGTCGCGCCGGGCATCAAGGGCATGGTGATGCTGGTCTTCACGCTGCCGTCCTTCCCGTACGTCTTCAAGGTGATCCGCGACCGCTTCGCGCCGCCGAAGGAGATCGACCGCTAGACCGTGATGGAGAAGTACCTGATGGTGAAGCTGCACGACCGCGTCGGGCGCATGGCCGACACGCTCGAGTATTCGCGCGTGGCGCTGCCGCTCCGCCGCTTCGAACCCGAGCTGCTCGAGGAGCTGAAGGCCGAGTGCGCCTCGCTCATCGAGTTCGACGGCGAGGAGATCGTGATCGGCCACGTCTATATCGAGCGGCGCATGGAGCCGCTCAACCTTTTCGTCGAGGACTGCAAGCGCGCCGGAGACGAGGAGTCGCTGCGCACCGCGCTGCGCGAGTATGGCCAGGCGATCAAGGAGCTCGCCGGCGCCGGCATCTTCCCCGGCGACATGCTGCTCAAGAACTTCGGCGTCACGCGCCACGACCGCGTCGTGTTCTACGACTACGACGAGATCCAGCCGATCACGGACGTGAATTTCCTGCGCATCCCGCCGGCGCGCAGCTACGAGGAGGAGCTCTCGGCGGAGCCGTACTGGCGCGTGGGCGAGCACGATGTCTTCCCCGAGCAATTCGACTCCTTCCTCGTCTCGGAGCCCCGCGCCCGGCAGATCTTCTACGAATACCACCGCGATCTGCTCGAGGCCGCGTTCTGGCAGGCGAAGCAGGCGCTGGTGCGCTCAGGCGAGCAGGAGGACGTGTTCCCCTATCCCGAGGAAATGCGCTTCGCTAGGAAATCTCGCGGCGCTCGGCGAGGCGCAGCCACCCCTTGACGATGCGGTAGATGATCCAGGCCGCGTTCGCCACGAGCACGAGATAGCCGACCAGCACCAGCAGCAGCACTGCGCCGATCACGCCCCAGAGCAGCCCCCACCAGAAGGTGCGGATCTGCCAGGTGAAGTGCGATTCGAGCCACGTGCCTCTCGCGTCGTCGCGCTTCACGTAGTCGATGATTACGGCGATCAGCCAGGTGATGCCGCAGAGAAACCCGGCCGCCTGCAGCACATAGACCGCCGTCGCGACGCTCCTCAGGCTGCGCTCTTGGTCTTCCCGCTCTTGGTCTTCCATTGGGCACCTTCGACCACCACGCGCTTGTGGCGCGATTTATGGCCGGCCGCGATGCGCACGTTACGCCGCGTTGGGGCCTTGCGCTCCACGGGCGGTGCCGCGAGCCGCTGGACGTGCCGCTCGAGAATCACAGGCCGGCGGCCGCCGCGCGCAGGTGCGCGATCGGGATGAGCAATATGTAGAGCACCAGGAGCAGCACCAGCGGGGAAAGATCCACCCGGCCCACCGGCGGCACATAGCGCCTGAGCGGCCGCAGGAACGGGCGGGTCACCATGTCGAACAGCGGGCCGAGCGGTGCATCGGGATTGATCCACGAGATGGCGACCTGCACGAATACCGCGAAAACCAGGATGTAGACGCTATAGCGCAGCAGGTCCACGGCGGCGACGGCCACGAGCGCCACCGCGCTCGGCTCGGCGCCGACGATCGCAGCCTGCGCCCAGAGGCCGAGCGCCTGAGATGCCCAGGCGAGGATCAGCGTCGCCAGGTCGAGACCGGCTAGGCCGGGTATCACCCGCCTCGCGGGCACCACGGCCCAGTTGGTCACGGCGAGCACGAACTCGCCCATCGGGTTGCGAAATGGCACCCGCAGCCACTGGAAATGAAAACGCGCGAGCAGCAGGAAAACCAAGAACGCGACCACCGTGTCGATGAGCAGCGTGGCGATCTGGACGAACATCTCAGTCTCTCGCCAGCTCGTCGCCGAGCTCGCCGCCGCGCTTGCTGGCCGCCGCCAGGGCGCGGGCGAAGCGCTCGGCGAGCTTTTCCTGCTCGAAGACGCGCAGCGCGGCTTCGGTGGTCCCGCCCTTCGACGTCACCCGCGCGCGCAGCTCCGCCGGCGGCTCGCTGCTTTGAGCCGCGAGCTTTGCGGAGCCAAGGACCGTGTGCGTCGCGAGCTTGAGCGCGTCGTCCCTGCCGATGCCCGCCTGCTCGGCAAATTGCGCGAGCTGCTCGATCAACCAGAAAACGTACCCCGGCCCGCTGCCCGAGACTGCCGTGACGGTGTCGAGCAGCCGCTCATCATTGAGCCATACCACTTCCCCTACGGCGCCAAGGATGCTTTGCGCCCGTTCGCGCTCCGTCGCCGTCACCTCGGGCAGCGCGTAAACCCCGGCGATGCCCGCGCCAACCAGCGCAGGCGTATTGGGCATGCAGCGCACGAGCTTGCGATGGCCGCCGAGCCAGCGCGAGAGCGCCGCGAGGCGCAAGCCGGCAGCGATGCTGATCACGAGCTTGCCGCGCACCGAAGCGGCGACCGAAGCGAGCGCGGCGCGCGCATCCTGCGGCTTGACCGCGAGCACCAGCGTATCGGCCTTGGCGCTCGCGGCATCCGGCGCCGAGCTCACGCGCACGCCGTGCGCGGCAATGCGCTCACGCGCCGCCGGGCTGGCTTCGATTACCGCGATGTCGCCGGCAGCAAAGCCGCGCGCCACCAGCCCGCCGATCAGCGCGTTGGCCATGTTGCCGCCGCCGAGGAAAGCGAGGCTCACGCCGCGTGCCTTTCCCCGCGGCGCGCGCCGAAGATCGCGGTGCCGATGCGCACCATGGTCGCGCCCTCTGCGATCGCGAGCTCCAGGTCGTCGGACATGCCCATCGAAATCGTATCCACATCGAACTCGCGGCGCAGGAGCTCGAATGCCGCGCGCACGTCGCTATAGCGTTCACGCGGCGCACCCGGCTCGGGTATCGCCATCAGGCCGCGCAGGCGCAGCCGCGCCAGCGGCGCAATCGATTGTGCGAGCGCTCGAACATCGCCGGGCGCGACGCCGCCTTTCGTGCGCTCGCCGGAGACATTCACCTGGATGAGCACGTTCAACGCTGGCAGGTCAGCGGGGCGCTGCTCGGAGAGGCGATGTGCAATTTTTTCCCGGTCGATGGTGTGGATCCACTGGAAGCGCTCTGCCGCAAGGCGTGTCTTGTTGCTCTGGAGCGGACCGATCAGGTGCCACTCGAGCTCATTTTCGTCGAGGGGAAGCGCGTGCATCTTTTCAAGTGCTTCCTGGACGTAATTCTCACCGAACGC
>DASQIG010000251.1:0-3036 GCA_035631735.1 Burkholderiales bacterium
CTGCGGTCGCTGACGCTCACCGGCCGCGCGGAGAGCGTGTGCGGTGCGAGCGGCACGAGCGCCACCGCCGGCACGGCAGGATGCAGGATCGGGCCCTGCGCCGAGAGAGCGTAGGCCGTGGAGCCGGTCGGCGTCGCGACGATCATGCCGTCGGCACGCAGCGAATAGATGAATTCGCCGTCGAGCGCGAGCTCGAACTCGATGAGCCGCCCCTGCGAGCCCTTGCCGACCACCGCTTCGTTGAGCGCGATGGTGCGCAGCACCGACTGCGTGCCGCGGAAGATCTCGGCGTCGAGCACCGCGCGCTCCTCGAGCGTGTACTTGCCATCGAGGATGGCGCCGATGCCCGCGCGCATGTCGCGCTGGCCGATGTCGGTCATGAAGCCGACGCGCCCGAGGTTCACGCCGACCACCGGCACGCGCTGGCGCACGAGATTGCGCGCGGCGGCGAGCAGCGTGCCGTCGCCGCCGATCACCACCGCGAGCTCGGCGGCGGCGCCGATCTCGGCGTAATCGAGGCCGCGCTCGCCGATCTGCTCGGCGGTCTCCTTTTCGATCAGAGCGTCGCAGCCGCGCGCTTTGAGCAACGCGATCAGCTCGCGCAGCGATGTGCCGATCTCCGCGCTGCCGAGCTTGCCGATCAGCGCGACACGGCTGAAGCTCGGTTTCGCTGCGGAGGGCATCGACCTGCGAGTGTACAATGAATCGCATGCTCGACAAGCGCGCACAGGTGTTGCTCAAGACGTTGATCGAGCGCTACATTGCCGAAGGTCAGCCGGTCGGCTCGCGTACGCTTTCGAAGTACTCGGGCCTCGATCTTTCGCCGGCGACGATCCGCAACGTGATGGCGGATCTCGAGGAGCTCGGCTTCATCGCGAGCCCCCATACCTCCGCCGGCCGCGTGCCGACGCCGCTTGGCTACCGCTTCTTCGTCGACACGCTGCTGGTCATCAAGCCGCTGGAATCGCAGGAGCTGCAGCGCCTGGAGGGCGAGCTGCATCCGGACAACCCGCAGCGCTTGACCCACGCCGCCTCGCAGCTCCTCTCGCAGCTCACGCAGTTCGCGGGCGTCGTGATGACGCCGCGCCGGACGATGACCTTCCGCCATATCGAGTTCCTGCGGCTCTCGGAGAAGCGCATCCTGCTCATCGTCGTCTCGCCGGAGGGCGACGTGCAGAACCGCATCCTGTTTACCGAGCGCGAGTTCACGCCTTCGGAGCTCATCGAGGCGGCGAACTATCTCAACCAGCACTATTCCGGGCAGGGTTTCGAGGACGTGCGCGCGAAACTGCAGAGCGAGCTATCCGAGCTGCGTCAGGACCTGATCAAGCTGCTCACGGCGGCGGTCGATGCCGGCACGCGCGCGGTCAACGAGGGGAGCGAGCCCTACGTCATCTCGGGCGAGCGCAATCTCCTGAGCGTGCAGGACCTGTCGCAGGACATGCGGCGGCTGCGGCAGCTGTTCGAGCTGTTCGAGAGGAAGACCTCGCTGCTGCAGATTCTGGATGTCTCGCTGCGCGGCCAGGGCGTGCAGATCTTCATCGGCGGCGAATCGGCCTTCAGCGCGCCGGACGACGTGAGCGTGGTGACCTCGCCCTACAAGGTGAACGGCGAGGTGGTCGGCACGGTCGGCGTCATCGGCCCGACGCGCATGGCCTACGACCGCGTCATCCCGATCGTCGACGTCACCGCCAAGCTTCTCTCGAGCGCGCTTTCGCAACACTAGGAAAAGGGGTCAGAGCAATTTTCCGGAAACACCTGTAGCTGGAAAATTGCTCTGACCCCTTTTCTTTGAAAAGCATCCTGCTCGTCAATCTCGGCACGCCGGCGGCGCCCACGGCGTCGGCGGTGCGCGAGTACCTCGCCGGGTTCCTCGCCGATCCGCGCGTCGTGCCGCTGCCGCGGTGGCTGTGGCTGCCGCTCCTGCACGGCGTGGTGCTGCCGCTGCGCGCGCGCCAGTCGGCGCACAAGTACGCGCAGATCTGGACGCCTCAGGGCTCGCCGCTTGCCGTGCACACCGCACGCATGGCGCAGCGCCTCGCCGAGCACATGCACCTCAGCGTTACCTATGCGATGCGCTACGGCGAGCCGTCGATCGTCGCAGCGCTCGGGCGGCTCGCAGACCCGGTGGTGGTGCCGCTCTATCCGCAACACGCCGAGAGCACGACCGGCAGCGTGCTCGACCTGCTGCCGCGCGGCGTGCCGGTCGTGCGCGGCTTTCACGACCATCCGGCGTACATCGCGGCGCTGGCGGCGAGCCTGCGGCGCCACTGGGAAGAGCGTGGTCGCGGGCTCATGCTGCTGCTGAGCTTCCATGGCCTGCCCAAGCGCGTCGCCGGCGACTACGAGCGCGAATGCCGCACGACGGCGGCTCTTCTCGCGCGCGCGCTCGCGCTACGCGATGCCGAATGGCGCGTGACGTTCCAGTCGCGCTTCGGCTATGCGCGCTGGCTCGAGCCTCATACCGAGCAGACGCTTATCGAGCTCGCGCGCGCAGGCCTGCGGCGAGCCGACGTGGTTTGCCCGGGCTTCGTCGCCGACTGCCTGGAGACGCTGGAGGAGATCGGCATCCGCGCGCGCGCGAAATTCCGCGCCGCAGGCGGCGAGTCGCTCGAGCTGGTTCCCTGCCTGAACGACTCGCCCGAATGGATCGCCGCGCTGGCGGAGATCAGCGCCCGAGCAAGCCCTTGAGCCTGTCGAGCGGGTTGCTCGAGTCGCCCTGGCCGGATGGCGCCGCCTGCTCGCCGCCGGCGGGCGGCTTGGCGATGCCCAGGCGCTCCTCCAACGCACCTCTCAGGCGCTCGGTGGCCTTGGACCTCGCGAACTCGGTCGCGGCGGCCGAGTAGTCGACCTGGTACTTGAGCGCGTCGAAGGGCCCGACGAGCCGCACCGGCACCGTAAGGCCGGAAAGCTGCGCGAGATCGGCGCCGCCCTGGCCCTTGGTCGTTGCCACCACCGTCGCCTTGGTGACGTAGTCGATCGCCGAGTTGCCGATGTCGATGTCGCCGTTGCCCGAGACGCGGAAGAGCGGCGCCT
>DASQIG010000252.1:0-8066 GCA_035631735.1 Burkholderiales bacterium
CCTGGCCGCAGCGGCGAGCGCCTCCCGTCCCCTTGGGTTATTTCAGTGCAGCGAGCGCGCGAAAGTCCGGCCGCGCAGGAAGTCGTAGGCCTGCGGCTGGTCCTTCACGAGGTCCGAGATCGCGAGCGTGATCTCGTCGTAGATTTCGTCGTACTGCGATTCGAGCTTCGGAAAGACGCCGATTTCGGTGACGAATAGATCGGCATCGGGAATGCGCGACTGATCAAGGTCGCGCGGCAGCATCGCGCGGTCCTGGACCGAGAAACCATGCAGCGTGGGGCAGCGCGCGAAGAGCGCGCGGATCTTGGCTTCGACGTCGGCTTCGAGCCGGACGAGGAGGCTGTCGGGAACGCCGGGCTTGAAATCGAGGATCTTCATCTGTAGCGCCTTCAAGCAGTGCTGTGTCACTGCGAATACTACAGAAGCCTCGATAAGTCGCGACATCGGGATTTTCCCGAGCGCACTACAGGCGAGACCCGAGAATGCGAATTGCTGCACGAATGTCAAAAACTTAGTGAAGCGTACGCGCGAACGTGCGCCCGCGCAGGAGTTCCGTCGCTTCGGGCTGTTCCTCGAGGAATTCGGCGAGGGTGCGGGCGATGTCCTGGAAGATTTCGCCGTACTGCTCGGCCGACAGGCGCGGCGCGATACCTACGTCGGAAACGAAGAGTTCATCGTTTTCGGTGCGCACCGCGAAGCCCCAGAGCTCGGGGCAGCGTGCAAAGAGGGACTCCACCTGCTGCTCGAGCTGCGAGCGCCTGAGGGTCCTGACGTTGCTGTCGTGGCTGCGCGACATGGCTTAACGCTAAGCCGTGCTCAGCTACCGGTCGCTTACGGATTGCCGATTTCTCGCTTATCTTTACGAACCTTTTCCGCCGAGGGAGCGCCAGGAAATGTCCAGATTTCTAATAACGCCGCACTTCCGGCTGCACGAGTGGGTGGCCGAGGAGAGGGGCTATTTCAAGGCCGAAGGGCTCGAGTACCAGTTCCGCGAAGCCTTCAAGGGCCAGGATCTCGCCCGCGCGCACGCCACGGCGAACAAGGTCGGTGCCTACCAAAACATCGAAGCGGGGCGCGACAGCAACGTGAGCTGCGCCTGCCACTGGACGGTGAACGTCGCCGCATCCAAAGGCCACGCCAAGATGTACGCCGACGCGTACTCGGTCTCGCCGTCGGCGGTGTACGTGCCGCCGGAGTCGCCGATCAAGACGCCGGAGGACCTGCGTGGCGTGCCGATCTCGGTCGGCCACCAGTCGGGCAGCCATTACTCGACGATCCAAGCGCTCGAGCAATACATGCCGGCCTCGGACATCAAGCTCTCCTTCGCCGGTGGCATTCTTTTCTCGCGCATGGAGAAGCTCTACGACCGCAAGGTGCCGGCGGCCGCCGTGTTCTCGGGCCCGTACTACTTCCTGGAACAGATGGGCTTCCGCAAGGTGATCGATACCACGTTCATGATGGCGTCGATGCTCAACAACGACCCGGATCCCGAGGACGTGAAGAAGTATTTCCGCGCGCTACGCCGGGCGCAGCGCGACATCGACCTGCGGCCCGAGCTTTACACGCATCACTACAAGAGGGAATTCCCGGCGCGCTTCATCCCGCTCGCGGACACCCGCCGCTGGGGCCCGGGCGAGCGCATCGTGTTCGAGCCCTACACCAAGGAAGTGTTCGAGGAGTCGTTCCGCTGGATCCGCGAGCACCACATCTTCGAGGCCCAGGACATGGGGCCGGGCCGCTACGAAGATGCGTGCGTGTCGCTCGCCGCGTAGAAAAGCAACCGCCTAGGACGGCTCGGCCAGCTTCTTGTGCGTGCCGTCGCAGAACGGACGGCCGCCGGTGTGCTTGCAGCCGCAGAGCCAGAGCTTCTGCGGCTCCGAGATCGTGAACCGGGACGGCGAGAACTCCGAGCCCTTGTGCGAGCCGTCGCAGAAGGGCTGGCGCTTGGAGCGGCCGCAGGCGCACCACCAGTAGTCGCCCGGGGCGAGCTCCACAGCGAAAGGGCCACGTTGCGCGATTAACGGCTCCGCCATGCTTTCCTCCTCTAGAAAGCGTTGGGATCCTGGAAGTTGGCGAAGCGCGTGAAGCGGCCGAGGAACGTGAGATCGATGCGGCCGATCGGGCCGTTCCTTTGCTTGCCAATGATGATCTCGGCCCGGCCCTTCGCCTCCTCCTTGTCCGGAAAGTACACCTCGTCGCGGTAGATGAAAAGGATCACGTCGGCGTCCTGCTCGATCGCGCCCGACTCGCGCAGGTCCGACATCATCGGACGGCGGTCGTTTCGCTGCTCGACCGCGCGCGAGAGCTGCGACAGCGCGATCACCGGCACCTCGAGCTCCTTGGAGAGCGCCTTGAGCGAGCGCGAGATCTCTGAGATCTCGGTGGCGCGGTTCTCGCCCTGTGAGCTCGCCGACATCAGCTGCAGGTAATCGACGATCACCAGGCCGAGCTTCGAGTACTCGCGCTTCAACCGCCGCGCGCGCGCGCGCACTTCCAGCGCATTGAGCGCCGCGGACTCGTCCACGTGGATCGAGGCCTCGTGCAGCCGCCCGGTCGCTTCGGTGAGCTGCGACCATTCCTCGTCGCTGAGACGCCCGGTGCGCAGCTTGTGCTGGTCGACCTTGGCGATCGAGGAGAGCATGCGCATCGCGAGCTGGCTTGCGCTCATCTCCATGCTGAAGATCGCCACCGGCAGCCGCACGCTCGGATGTAGCGCCACGTGCTCGGCGATGTTGAGCGCAAAGGCGGTCTTGCCCATCGACGGGCGCCCGGCGATGATGATCAGGTCGCCCGGCTGCAGGCCCGCTGTCTTGCTGTCGAGATCGGTGAAGCCGGTGGGCACGCCGGTGACGTCCGACGGGTTGTCCTGGTTGTGCAGGTGGTCGATGCGCTCGTACACCCGCGCGAGGATCGGCGCGATGCCGATCAGCCCCTGGTCTTTGCGCGCGCCCGATTCTGCGATCTGGAAGATCTTCGACTCCGCCTCGTCGAGGAGCTGCCCGACCTCTTTACCCGTCGATGCGAGCGCGCTCTCCGCGATCTCAGTGGCCACCTGCGCGAGGCGCCGTTGCACCGCGCGCTCGCGCACCAGCTCCGCATAGCGGCGCACGTTGAGGGAACTGGGCGTGTTCTGGGCGAGCGCGGCGAGGTACGCGGCGCCACCGGTCTTGTCCTTGTCCTCGCTCGCCTCGATCGACTCGGCGACGGTCACGACGTCCGCCGGCCGCGAGTGCTCGATGAGCTTGGCGATGTGCCGCCAGATGCGCCGGTGGTCATCGCGGTAGAAGTCATCCGCGCCGACGAGGTCCGCGACGCGATCGAACGCCTGGTTGTCGATGAGCAGCGCCCCGAGGAGCGACTGCTCCGCCTCTACCGAATGCGGCGGTACGCGGAGCGCGACGAGCTGCGGGTCAGCCGCCGGCTCGCGCGCGACCTGCTGTGCTACGGCCATTGTTTGTACTTACCTCCCGGCCGCAATCATAGGGACGATCGTCTGCGATACGGCGAGCGTACCGACCGCGGCTGGCGTGCGCTGACGCGAATTTAAGCACAAGGGCGCCGATCCCGCCTCGCCTGTGGATTACCTGTGCGTAGCGTGTCGATACTTTGTGGATCGGTCTGTACAGAAAAAAATTATTTCTCTTGACAGCGCAAATCGACGAACCGGCGAAAAAAAGGGCCCGCTCGGGCCCTTTTTTTGGCGAGCGAGCGCCGGTTACTGTTCGCCGAGCACCGAGACGTTGATCGTGACGGTGACGTCGGTATGCAGCGCGATCTGGATCGGGAAGTCGCCGACCTGCTTGAGCGGCCCCTGCGGCATGCGGACGTTCGCGCGCTCGACCTCGTGGCCTTGCGCCTTGAGGGCCTCGACGATGTCGTAGTTCGTGACCGAGCCGAACAGGCGGCCATCGGGGCCCGCCTTCTGCGTGATCTGCAGCGTCAGCCCGTCCAGCTTGCCGCCGCGCTCCTGCGCCTTGGCGAGCGTCTCGGCCTGCGCTTTCTCGAGGTCCGCGCGGCGCGATTCAAAGGCTTTGAGGTTGGCCTCCGTCGCGCGCTTCGCTTTGCCCTGCGGGATGAGGTAGTTGCGCGCGAAGCCGTCCTTCACCTTGACGACGTCACCAAGCTCGCCGAGGTTGGCGACCTTCTCCATGAGTATGACTTGCATCAGTGCAGATCCGTGTACGTCAGGAGCGCGAGGAAGCGCGCCCGCTTGATGGCTTCAGACAGCTGGCGCTGGTAGCCCGCGGCGGTGCCGGTGATGCGCGCCGGAATGATCTTGCCCGTCTCGTTGACGAAGTCCTTCAGGACCTCGACATCCTTGTAGTCGATCCACTCCACCTTCTCGGCAGTGAAGCGGCAGAACTTGCGCCGCCGAAACAGTGCCCGCTGACCCTTGTCCTTCTTGTCCTTCGAGAACTTCCCTTTGCCCTTACCCTTGCGCGGCGGTGGCATCCTTACTCTCCTTCCACAAATTCGACGTTCGTTACATGCAGCACGAGCTTCTTCGCGCGTGCGCTCCTGGCGCTGAGAAAGCCCTCGACGCGCAAGCCGCTGCCGAGCGGCCGCCCGGCGATCAGCCGCGCCTGCGTCTCGAAGGCGATCGCGCCGATCTCGGCCTGCACCTTGCGCTTCACGCCGGCTTCCTCCTGCTCGGACTCGTGTGCGAGCTTGAATTGCAGCGCCGCCACGCCCGCGGGCGTGTGGCGCAGCGCCCCGGCCTCAAGCAGCCGGCCGCTCAGCTCGACCCGGTTCCGCGCCAAGCTCGCCGCCGCGCTCCATGAGCGACTTCGACTTCTCTTCCTTCATCATCGGCGAGGGCGTGGTCACGGCCTTATCCATCTTGACGATCAGGTGGCGCAGCACCGCGTCGGAGAACTTGAACGAATGCTCGAGCTCGGTGAGCGTCTCGTTGTCGCACTCGATGTTCATGAGCACGTAGTGCGCCTTGTGCACCTTGGCGATCGGGTAGGCGAGCTGGCGTCGCCCCCAGTCCTCCAGCCGATGCACCGTGCCGTTACGGCCCGCGATGAGGCCCTTGTAGCGCTCGACCATGGCCGGCACCTGCTCGCTCTGGTCGGGATGGACGATGAAAACGATCTCGTAATGCCGCATGATCTGATTGGCTCCTTTCCCATGGCTCATTTGACAAATGAGGCCGACACGCCATGCGTAGCGGTGCGACCAGGAAAGGGCGCGATTGTACCGGAAAATCCGCAGCTTGCGGGCCTCAACGCTCGCGCGCCGCTTCATGGAAGGCCTTGCCGACCGGCGAGAGCAGATACTCGAGCACGGTACGGGTGCCGAGGTGGATCTCGGCCGAGACCTGCATGCCCGGCGCCAGCCGATGCCGCTCGCCGTCGGCCTCGAGGACCTGCGTCCTTAGATTGACGAGCGCGCGATACGCGTTCGGCTCGGCGCCCTTCGCCTGCGGCGCTGGGCCGCCCGTCTGCGGCTCCGCCGCATCCGCGCTGACATGCGCCACCGCGCCGTCGAGCATGCCGTACTTTTGGAAGGTGAACGCGGCGAGCTTGATTTTCGCCGGCTGGCCCTCGCGCACGAAGCCGATGTCGTCGTTCCTCACCCACACTTCGGCGCGCAGGATCTCGTCCTTGGGCACGAGCGTCATCAGGATGGTGCCGGGGCTCGTCACCGTGCCGATGGTATGGGTGGCGAGGTCCTTCACCACGCCGTCCTGCGGCGCGCGCAGCTCGAGGTACTCGTTGCGGTGCGCCTGCTTGGCGAGCTCTTGCGCCGCCTTTTCGGTCTGTGCAGCAATCTCGACGCGTTCGGTCTGCAGCTGCCGCCGGTAGTCGGCGGTGATCTGCGCGATCTTCTTCTCTTCCTGCGCAATGGTGGCGCGCGCCGACGCGATCGCCGCTTCCTGCGCCTTGAGGTCGCGCTCCTTCTCGATGCGCTCGCGTTGCTTGTCAGTGAACATCAGTTTGCCGGCGAAGCCTTCGCGCGCGAGCTTCTCGAACGCGGCCTCCTGCTCGCGATAGTGCGGCAGCACCTGCTCGAGCTTGCGCCGAACTTCTTCGGCCGAGGCGAGATCATGGCCCGCCTTGTCCAGCAGCGCGCGCTCCTGCGCCAGCGCATTCTCGTACGCCTGACGGTTTGCCGCATACTGCGCGGCGACCTGCGCAAAGAGCTCGGGCGGCTCGTCACCGCGGCGTGTAAAGGCGCTGCCCGCGAGCTGCGCGTCGATGCGACGGAGCGCGATGCGCTTGTTCTGATAATCGGCGGTGAGCGCCTTCAGGTCCGATTCGGACAGCGTCCTGTCCATGCGCAGCAGCACCTGCCCGCCCTTCACCGGCTCACCCTCTTTCACCAGGATTTCTTTCACCACGCCGGCGTCGGCCGGCTGCACGATCTTCACGTACGTATCGGGCACGAGCCTGCCTTCGGCCACAGCGACGATGTCGAGCCGACCAAACGCGGCCCACAAGAGTAGCGTCGCGAGAAGGGCGAGCGTGGCCCACAGCACGCTGCGTCCGAGCGGGTGCGGCGGGCTTTCCTGCAGGCGCAAGATCGCGGGCTGGAAGTCGCGCGCAGCGCTGCGCTGACTCATGTAAGCAACCCTTCAAGCCTGCTCGCCGCGTCGTCCGCGCGACCCGCGTAGCGCGCGGCGAGGCGCGTTGCGCAGGCGTGCTCGGCACCCGCTCGGCCCAGAGCGTCGACCGAGCGCGCCAGCGCGCGGGGCTCGAGCTTGCCTTTGGGCACGATGCCGGCGCCCGCCTGCGCTACGCGCGCGGCATTGAGGCCCTGCTCCACGTACACCGGCAGCATGAGCACCGGCTTACCGGCGAGCACCGCCCGCGTGACCGTACCCGCATTGCCGTTGCAGACCACGAAGTCGCACTGCGGCATGAGTGCGCTCGCCTTGTAGGGCAAGGGGCTGAGCACGAGCCCGCGTCGCTCGTGCGGTCCGGACCGCTGCGGCAGCCCGCCGATATGGGCGATGGTGCTCGCGTTTGCCGCGGCCAGCGCGGCGAGGACCGGGTTCACGTAGCGTCCCCGCCTGAGATAGACCAGCGCCCTGGGACCGTCGGCGCGCGGCCACGCGGGGATCGCTTCGCCGGCATCCGCGCTCGCCTCAGTGACGTAGGCCGGCTCGGCCCGCGGCCCGAAGCAGTCGATCTCCGCAAAGCCGCGCACCATGGTCGCGTCCGCGCGATAGAGATCGCTCACGCGCTCGAGCCGCGGCGCACGCACCGCGTCGAGCACGGTGTTAAGGCGTTCAAGCAGCCTTCCCTCCTCCCCTCGCGCAGATCCGTTTGCGAACGCCGGTAGCGGTGCGCCGGCGACCGGGATGGAGAACGGTGCGCCGTAGAGCACCGTTTTCAGCTGCAGCGCGCGCGCCGCCAGCAGCGCCGCCGGCGCATGATCGGCGACGAGCAGCTCGGCACGCGCGGCCTGCATGATCGAGCGCCATGCGAGCGTCGCGACGACCGTGCATCCCGTCGTCGGAAACAGCTCCCCGGCGAGCATCGCGGCGTACGAGGCATACGCGTGCCAGTGCCCTGGAGGCGCGCTCGCCGGCGCCGGCAGGAAGGGGAAGCCTTCGCGTGCGAGGAGCCCCGCGTTCGTCAGGTCGCGCAGCGCGAAAAGCACGCGCTGCCCCCGGCTGCGCAGCATGCGTGCAAGCGCAAGCAGCGGCAGCAGATGTCCGAGGTTGCCGCCGAGCTCCCAGGCGATGAGGATGCGCCGGCCCATCTAGTCCCCGTGTGCCTTCACCGACATGTGCTTCGCCGCCTGCCGCGCGCCGAACTGCAGCACCTCGTCCACCTGCAACCCGCGCGGCAGGTTGTGCGCGATGAACAGCATCGTGACCTTGCGCTTGAGCTGGTTGATGGTCTGCGCGAATGCCTCGGCCGTGTGCGAGTCGAGATTGCTCGTCGCCTCGTCGAAGATCAGCACCTTCGGCCGCTTGAGGAGCGCGCGTGCGATGGCGATGCGCTGCCGCTGGCCTCCCGACAGGCCGACGCCCTGCTCGCCAAGCGGCGTCTGGTAGCCCCGCGGCAGCTGCTCGATGACGTCGTGGATCTCCGCCATGCGGCAGGCGGCGA
>DASQIG010000253.1:0-3038 GCA_035631735.1 Burkholderiales bacterium
GAGCCGGTGGGCGTCGTCCTGGCGATCACGCCGTGGAACTATCCGCTGCACCAGATCACGCTCAAGGTGGCGCCGGCGCTCGGCGCCGGATGCACGGTGGTGCTCAAGCCCTCGGAGGTAGCGCCATTCAATGCGTTCATCCTGGCGGAGGTGATGGAGTCGGTCGGCTTGCCGAAGGGTGTCTTCAACCTCGTGACCGGCTACGGCCCCGCGGTCGGCGAAGCGCTCGTCAAGCATCCGGGGGTGGACATGATCTCCTTCACCGGCTCGACGCGCGCCGGCAAGCGCATCTCGGAGCTCGCGGCGCAGGGCGTGAAGCGCGTCGCGCTGGAGCTCGGCGGCAAGAGCGCGTCCGTCATATTGGACGACGCCGATCTGCCCACTGCGGTGAAGAGCACCGTGAATGGCTGCTATCTCAATTCCGGCCAGACCTGCACGGCGCTGACGCGCATGCTGGTGCCGGCATCGAAATACGAGGAAGCGGCGAAGCTCGCCGCCGAGGTCGCGAAGAGCTTCACCGTCGGCGACCCGCTGGCAGAGGCGACCAAGCTCGGGCCGCTCAGCTCGCAGGCGCAGCTCGAGCGCGTGCGCACCTATATCAAAAAGGGCGTCGCCGAAGGCGCCGAGGTGGTCGCAGGCGGCGCCGAGCCGCCCGAGGGCGTACCGGCCGGCGGCTATTACGTGCGGCCGACCGTGTTCGGCAAGGTGCGCAACGACATGACGATCGCGCAGGAAGAGATCTTCGGCCCGGTGCTCGCCATCATTGCGTACAAGGACGAGGACGAGGCGGTGCGCATCGCGAACGACACGGTATACGGGCTCGCCGGCGCGGTGTGGTCGAAGGACGAGGCGCGCGCGCAGCGCGTGGCGCGGCGCATGCGCGCCGGGCAGATCGACATCAACGGCGGCGCGTTCAACATGAACGCGCCGTTCGGCGGCTACAAGCAGTCGGGCCACGGGCGCGAGGCGGGCGTCTACGGGCTGGAAGAATTCCTCGAGTACAAGTCGCTCCAGCTGAAAGGCTAGATGCGCCGCTATGAGCGGTGGCTGAGGCTCGTAACGGGCCTCACCATCGCCTGCTACGTCGTCCCGCATTTCCTGAACCACGCGCTCGGCGTGGTCTCGACCGCCGCGATGGACAGCTTGCGCGGCGTGCTCGCGGCGTGGTGGCGCAGCGCGCCGGGCACCGTGCTGCTCTATGGCGCGCTGCTAACCCACTTCGCGCTGGCGCTGGTATCGCTCTATCGCCGCACCACGCTGCGCATGCCGGCCTGGGAAGCGATCCAGCTCGTGCTCGGCCTCGCCGTGCCGCCGCTCCTGATAGGCCACATCGTCGCCACGCGGCTGACATGGTTGCTCCTTGACCAGCACATCACCTATCAGCGCATCGTGGGTGTCATGTGGGTGGATTTGCCGGCCGCGGCGCGCCAGTCGCTGCTGCTGCTCATCGTGTGGGTGCATTTGTGCTTTGGCATCCACTATTGGCTGCGCATACGGCGCTGGTATGCCGCCGCGCAGCCGCTGCTGTTTGCGGCGGCGCTTCTCATCCCGGCGTTGGCGCTCGCCGGCTTCGCCGCGGCCGGCAACGAGCTCCTGCCGGCAATTGAGGGCGCGGGCGGCATCGATGTCTATTTCCCCGACCGCGGTCGCATGACCGACAGCGACCGTGCGCTGATGCTCTCCTGGCGCCAGGGACTCGAGCTCGCGTTCTGGGGACTCCTCGGCGCAACACTGCTCGCGCGCTGGCTGCGCACGCACCTCGGCGGCACCTATCAGTTGCGCCACGCTAGCGGCCGCGTCATCAGCGCGCCGATCGGCCGCACGATCCTCGAGGCGGTGCGCGATGCGGGGCTGCCCCACGCCTCCGTGTGCGGCGGGCGCGCGCGCTGCACCACCTGCCGCGTGCGCATCGTCGACGGACTGACCGCGCTGCCGCCGCCTGCACGGGCGGAGGCGCAGGCGCTTGCGCGCGTCGAGGCGCCGCCCAACGTGCGCCTGGCGTGCCAGACCCGCCCGCGCGCCGATGTCGCCATCGTGCCGCTCCTGCCGCCCGCGGTCGACGCTACATCCGCACGCCGGCCCGGCGCAGCGCGCGAGCGCGAGCGCCAGGTGGTGGCGATGTTCGTGGACCTGCGCGGCTCGACGCGCATTGCGGAATCGCGGCTGCCCTACGACGTCGTCTTCATCATGAACCAGTTCTTCGCCGAGATGTACGCCGCGCTGCGGGCGACCAACGGTTACTACGCGCAGTTCCGCGGCGACGGGCTGCTCGCGCTCTACGGCCTCGAGACCGAGATCGCCCAAGCGTGCCGCGATGCGATGCGCGGCGCCGCCGAGATGCAGCGCCGGCTGGAGCTGCTGTCGCAGAGCCTCAAGGCGGAGCTCGCCGATCCGCTGCGCATCGGCATCGGCGCGCATGCCGGCGTCGCGATCGTCGGCACCATGGGGCCGCCGGAAGCGCCGATCTACTCGGCGATCGGCGACAACATCAACATCGCCGCGCGCTTCGAGGGCATGACCAAGGCCTACGACTGCGTGCTGGTGGTTTCAGCGGACACACTCGCGCAAGCCAAGCTCGATCCGCGCGGTGCGCCGCTGCACCACGTGAGAGTGCGCGGACGCAACGAGCGCATGAATGTTTACGCGATCAATGACCCGCGAACGCTCTTTCAATAAATCTGGGTCAGAGCCCTATTCTTTTTCGTCCGCTTTCGGCCACAACCGGACACTAGACGTGCGCTTCTTTACCGCCTACTCGCCTCGGCAAGCGCTGCATACGCTCGCGCGAGCTTGTCGTAGATATCCGCCAGACCCACGGATCGCGTCCCTAGATCGGTGCCTATCAACTGCTTCGCGTACTGGCGATGCAAGCGGATGACCTCCCGGTAGTCATCTATCGCTCGCTCGTAGTCGCCCTTTTTATAGTAGGCATCGCCACGGCGTTCGAACAGCATATTGCTCTCAGGGCCCAGTTCCATGCTCTTCGAGAGGTCACTGATGGCTAGATCGACATCCCCTAGCGCCAAAGCTGCATCCGC
>DASQIG010000254.1:0-21099 GCA_035631735.1 Burkholderiales bacterium
CCTCGCCCAGGAGCTCGGGCCCGCCATGCGCTCGCGCGGCGCCGATGGACTGGCGAGCGCGACCGCCTGGGTCAATCTGCTGTCCATTTATGCGCTCGCCAATTTTCCGCCGCACGGCACCTTCTCCGCCTCCAAGGCGGCGGCGCATTCGCTCGCCCAGTGCCTGCGTGCCGAGATGCGCCCGGCCGGCGTGCGCGTCACCAACGTCTTCCCCGGCCCGATCGATGACGAGTGGAACCAACTCCTGCCGCCGCCGAAGGTCACGCCCGCTGCGCTTGCCAATGCAATCGTGAAGGCGCTTCGGGATGGCGTGGAGGACGTCTACCCCGGCGATGTCGCGCAGGAATGGCTCGCGCGTTGGCGCGACAATCCCAAGGCGCTGGAGAAGGAACTTTCGACGTGACCGTGCTTGCAGAACTGGCCAAAGGCCTGGCGGGAGGCAAGATCAAGGTGATCGATCTCACCGAGACGCTGTCGCCCGAGTTTCCGCACATCTCGCTGCCGCCCGAGATGGGCCAGGCGTGGCCGTTCCGCATCGAGGAGGTGTCGCACTACGACGAGCGCGGACCGGCCTGGTACTGGAACAACTTCTCGTGCGGCGAGCACACCGGCACGCACTTCGACGCGCCGATCCACTGGGTCTCGGGCAAAGACCTGCCGCACAACGCCGTCGACAGTATTCCGGCCGAGCGCTTCATCGGCCCGGCATTCGTCCTCGACTGCAGCAAGCAGGCGGCGGCCGACGCAGACTTCCTGCTCACGAAGGAATTCATCGGCAAGTGGGAGAAGCAGCACGGCCGCATTGCACCGCGCTCGTGGGTGCTGATGCGCACCGACTGGTCTAGGAAAAGCGGCGATGCGGTCGCCTACCAGAACTACGACGAGACGGGTCAGCACACGCCAGGCCCGGATACGGATGCGGTGCGCTTCCTCGTCGAGGAGCGCGACATCCTCGGCTTCGGCACCGAGTCGATCGGCACCGACGCGGGCCAGGCGTACCACCTACGGCCGCCCTACCCTTGCCACTATTACATGCACGGCGCCGGCCGCTACGGCCTGCAGTGCCTGCGCAACCTCGACCAGCTCCCACCCACGGGCGCGGTCGTGGTCGCCGCGCCGCTCAAGATCCGCAACGGCAGCGGCAGCCCGCTGCGCGTGCTCGCCCTCGTGGAGTCGCGATGAGCAAGTACAAGATCTGGTTCCAGGGCGCGACCGATCGCGTCCACATGGCGCCTTACATCAGCAAGGTGGAAGCGCACCTCAAGAGCATTCTCGATCCGGATTTCTCGGCCATCTTCCACACCACCACGCCGCCCGCGACGACGACGCATGCGGTCACCGAATACCGCATCGGCCGCAATCTGATCAAGAACGCGGTCGAGGCGGAGCGCCAGGGCTATGCGGCGATGGCGATCACGCATTTCCAGGACGCCGGGCTCGCGGAAGTCAAATCGGTGGTCGACATTCCCGTGCTGGGGCTCGGCGAGACCACGCTCTGCCATGCGCTGACGCTCGGGCGCAAGCTTGGCCTGGTGACTATCAACCCGGTGTTCATCCCCTGGCACGAAGACCAGGTAATCCGCTACGGCATGCAAAGCCGCGTCGTGGGCGTGCGCGCCGTCCAGGCGACGGTCGCCGATTTCATCGACTCTTTCGCGAGCGAGGACGCGAAGCGCAAGCTCGCGCCGAAATGGGAGCGCGAGTGCCGCATCCTGCTGGAGGCCGGCGCCGACGTGATCGTGCCGGCCGGCGGCCTGCCGATGATGCTGTTCGGCGCCGAGCGCGGCGCAAACATCGACGGCGCCCCCATCGTCAACGGCATCACGCTGATCGCGAAGACCGCCGAGCTCGCCGTCCGGCTGCGCGAACAGGCGGGGATGTTCGCCGTGAGCCGCCGCTCAAACTACGTCAAGCCCGCGGAGAAAGCCCTGAAGGAGTTTCTCGAGCAGGGATAAAAACGCGCGATCTGTTGCTCAGCTAGCGTTTCCTAGTCGTCGTCGTGCCGACCGTCATGATGGTGCCGATGATCGTGCGCGAACGGGCTGGCCTGGCACTCGAAGTTCGAGGCGACCCAGTTCGCTGTCAGATTCTCGGCGCCGCTGCCGCGCGGGCCGATATACGTCGGCTGCAGCGGCCACGGGCACAGGATGCGGGAGGTGGGGGCCGCGCCGGACGACGTCACGACGATGGACTCCGGCGCAGTACCTTGCTCCACCCACTTGACCAGCGCCGGGAGCTTGTCCCAGTTGACCGCGGCGCCAGACACACCGCCGGCGCAATGTCCCATACCCGGAACCCCGAAGAACCGAACGTTCTCCTGCGCCCGCTCCATGTTCCCTTTGAAAGTGTCGCGAACGATGTGCTTGAAGTAGTCGACGGTGGGCTCCGGCCCGATCAGGCCGTCGGCCCAACCGTGGTACAGGATGTACTTGGCGTTGCGCTTCACCAGGAGCGGACGCAAGTCCGTTTCCGAGCCGTTCAGGATCTCGCGCATGAAGCCGCCGCCGTCATCAGGCGTCCACGGTCCTTTCTTGCCGTTGACCGTCTTGCCGGTCGGCGTGTTGGTGTCGAAGTTGAAGTCGAGCCAGCGGTACTCGCCCGGGCCGGGCAGCAGCGTCGGATCGTTGGGGTGCGCGGTCGGCACGCCGGGGTCGTGTTCGAACCAGAGATAGTTGACGAACACGAACGAGAACCCGGTCTGCCCCGGCGAATTGCGGTTCGCCGGCGTCGGCACGACGAGGGAGCCCCAGCTGAATTCCGAGCCGAGCGGCTTGCCCTTGTACCAGCGGTGGCCGGTTGAGCTGTGCGGGCCGCGGTAGACGTCCTTGATCGCCTGGATCTGGCCCGGCTTCAGTCCGCGCGCGGCGCCGAGAGCATCGATGTCGGCGTCGCCGAAGACGCTCTTGCACTCGAGCGGGTCGCCAACAATGTTGTCCTTGATCACATCGTTGCCCAAAACGTCGCACTTCGCGAGCACCGCGTCGCGCAGCGCATTGATGTCGGCCTGGGTGATGTTGTTGTCGAAGCCGACGCCGTCGTTGTTCACGTCCCTGAAGAACACGGCGCTGCTCCAGATCTGCTCCATCGCGATCTCGATCGCATTCATGAAGAGGTCGCCGGCGACGATGCCGTCGAAGTCGCCCGGGAAGCGCTGCGCCTCGACCGCCGCCTGCCGGCCGCCGGTCGAGCAGCCGTCCCAGTACGAATAGATCGGCCATGCGCCGTAGTAGGCCTGCATAATTCCCTTGGCGATCACCGCGGTGACGTGGGTCGCGCGCCAGCCGTAGTCGATCTCGAGCGGACGGCTGGTGCCGAACGTTGCGCCGGGATACTGCGCGCCGCTGTGCCCCATGTCGGTGTTGGCGGTGGCATATCCGCTACTGAGACGCGCCGTATCGGTGGAGACGACGCCGTCGAAGCCGCCGTCGCCGATCATCACGAAGCGCCCGTTCCAGGTCGTCGGCAGGTTGACGCCGAAGCTCGTCTTCCCGAATCCTTCCTTCTCGTCGCCGGTGATGAGGAAACCCTCGACCCGGCAGTACTCGGGGACCGTGGCGCTCGCCGCCTTCAGCGTCGCGGCGGTGATGGCCGGCGTGAGGCGGTGCGGGCCGCGTTTGCCGCGGTCGGCATCTCCGTGCGGATCAGCGTCCTCATCGACGATGGAGAACGACTTCGTCGCGAGCGCGGCGCAGCTCGCGCTATCGACCGCGGCAGCTTGCTGCGAGTAAAAACACAGAGCGATGAACGCACCGAGCAGTGCGCGATCCACCATTAGCATCATCCGACCTCCCCGGGTTGGTTGTCTGCATGCTGGGATGCCGGCGCCGGCGGCGTCAAGCATTTCATCGCATCGCGAGGCGCCGCGCCGCGGCGATTTGCCGCCAAGCGCTTGAATATCGGCGCCAATGCCACGCTCGAGGCGCCGCAGGTTGTCTTATTGACCAGACATTACGGGGATGACTAGGATGCGTCCCCGTGTCGACCGTGGCGACGCCGCTTCCGGTACCGCGCTACCACCAGATCTATCTCCTGCTGCGTGAGCGACTCGCGGCGGGCGAATTTTCGGGTGGTGCGGCGCTGCCGGGCGAGCTGGAGCTCGCGCGCGAGTACCGCGTCTCGCGCGTGACGATGCGCGCCGCGCTGAACCTGCTCGTGCAGGAGAAGCTGATCCTGCGCCAGCGCGGCCGCGGCACCTTCGCGCGGCCGAACGATGCGCCCGCCGGGCCGCCGTTGCTCGGCCTGCTCGAGAATCTGATCTCGATGGGACTCAGGACGGCGGTGCGCGTGCTCGAGCTCGGCAACGTGCCGGCGCCGCCGGACATCGCGCAAGGGCTGCGCATCGCGCCCGGCGAAATGGTGCAGAGAGCGGTGCGCGTGCGCAGCCACCGTGGCGGTCCCGTCTCGCATATCACCACGTACGTGCCGCTCGCGGTGGCGAAGTTTCGCCGGCGCTTGCTCACCGACAAGCCGATGCTCCAGCTGCTCGAGGAATCCGGCGTCAAGGTCGCAGGCGCCGAGCAGACCGTCAGCGCCAAGCTCGCCGACCCGAAAATCGCGACGCTCCTGGAGGTCGAGGTCGGTGCGCCGCTGCTCGCAGTCACGCGCATCGTCCACGACCGCGCCGGCCGTCCAGTGCAGCTGCTGCGCGGCCTTTACCGGCCTGACCGTTACCAATACCGCATGCACCTCAGCCGCAGCGGCGACGACGTGCCGCGCATCTGGGTGAGCAATGACGCGATCCATCGCAGCAGCGCTCGCGCCCGCGCGCGCGGCAGCCGAATTTCCACCTCCGGAGGCAGGCCATGAACACCAAGAGCCGCAGGCAGTTCCTCGTCAATACCGGCGCGCTCGCCGCGAGCGCCGCGCTACCGCTCGGCGCGCGCGCCCAGGCGAACGCCGTCAAGATCGGCGTGCTGCATCCGGTGACGGGCTTTCTCGCCTACTCCGGCAACCTGGCGCGCCTCGGCGCGCAGATGGCCATCGACGACGTCAACAAGGCGGGCGGCATCAAGTCGCTCGGCGGCGCGCAGCTCCAGGCGGTGCTCGGCGACGCGCAATCGAAGCCGGAAGTCGGAGCGGCGGAGGTCGAGAAGATGAACGAGCAAGAGGTCTCCGCGATCGTCGGCGCGTATGCCTCGGCGATCTGCCTCGCCACGACCCAGGCAGCGGCGAAATCCAACATCCCGCACGTCGTGGACGTCGGTGTCGCCGACCAGATCGTCGAGCGCGGGCTGAAGAACACGTTCCGCTTCGCGCCGGGTTACAAGGTGTGTGCCGACACCGCGATGAACCATCTCGTGCTGCTCAACAATCTTGCCGGCAAGCCGGCGAAGACGGCCCTGATCGTGCACGAGGAGTCGCTTTTCGGCACCGGCACGGCAAACCTCCTCGCGCAGCAGCTGCCGCAGCTCGGCTTCGAGGTGAAGGAAGTCATCAAGCACGCCAACCCGACTCGCGACTTCAACAACATCGTGCTGCGGGTGAAGGCAGCAAACCCGGACATCGTCATACCGGCGAACTACTACAACGAGTACGCGCTCTTCGTGCGCACCATGAAGCAGCAGAACGTGCGGCCGAAGGCGATCTACTCCGTGCTCGGCGGTGCCGCTTCGTCCTACAAGTTCGTGAAGGAGTTTGCCGACGCCGCGAACGGCGTGCTCGACGTGAACCACTGGTTCAACCCGAAGGACAAGCGCGCCTGGGCGCTGAAGCAGCGCGTCGACGCGATGAAGGATCAGTTCTTCACCTACGAGGTCTATCTCAACTACTCCGCAGTGCAGCTCCTTGCCGACGCCATCGAGCGCGCCAAATCCACCAAGCGCGAGGACATCATCAACGCGCTCGCAAGCTCCACCTGGGACAAGCACATCATGCCCTACGGGCCGACCAAGTTCGTGAACGGCCAGAACGAGGGCGCGCGCCCGTTGATGATGCAGGTGCTGAAGAACGACATCAAAGTCGTGCTGCCCAACAGCTACGCCGAGACCGAGCCCGCGTTCCCGTGGAAGGGCTGAGCGCGGCTTGCTCGAGCTCTCCATCCTCTGGCCGTCGCTGCTCAACGGTCTCACGACGGGTGCGGTCTATGCGCTGATCGCGCTCGGGCTGACGCTGATCTACGGCGTGCTGCACATCATCAACTTCGCGCACGGCGCGGCGCTGATGATGGCGCTCTATGGGGTGTACTACCTGCAGCGCAGCCTGGGCGTCGATCCCTATGTTTCGCTGGTCGTGATGGTCCCGGCGATGTTCGCGGCGGGCTACCTCGCCTACCGGTACGTGATCGGCGTCGCGAGCCATGGACGCGACGAGAACATCCTGCTTGTCACGCTCGGCGTCGCGATCGTGCTCGAGAACCTGGCGCTTTTCCTCTTCAAGTCCGATACGCGCACCATCGACACCGCCTACACATTCACCACCGTGCCGATCGGCCCGGCCATGATCGCGTTGCCGAAGATTGTCGCCTTCTTCGGCGCCGCGGCCACCGCGGGCGTGCTGCTCCTGATCATGCGCACGACGGATCTCGGACGTGCGATCCGCGCCTGCGCCCGTGAGCGCCAGGGTGCCCGCCTGGTAGGCATCGACGTCGAGCATGTCTTTGCTATGAGCTTCGGCATCGGTCTCGCGTGTTTGGGCGCCGCCGCCTGCTTCCTGCTGCCCGCCTATTACGTGAACCCGATGGTCGGCAACGGCTTCGTGGTGATCGCGTTCACCATCGTCGTGCTCGGCGGCATGGGGAGCTTCGCCGGCGCGCTGCTCGGCGGGCTGCTGATCGGCGTGGTGGAGTCGGTCGGCGGCCTGTGGCTCGGCGAGTCGCTCGGCCAGATTGGAATCTTCCTCATCTTCATCGCCGTGCTGCTTTTCCGGCCGCAGGGCCTCTTCGGAGCGCGCGCCTGAGAGAGCTCGCCGCCATCGCGCTCTTTGCCATCGCCGTGGCGCTGCTGCCGCTCTTCGTGACGTCCGGCTTCCTGCTGAGCGCCGCGATCATGATGCTGTATACGGCGCTCCTGGGCCAGGCGTGGAACATCCTCGCCGGATTCGGCGGCCAGTTCTCGTTCGGCCACGCCGTGTTCTTCGGCACCGGCGCCTATGCCAGCGCCGTGCTGCAGGCGAAGCTCGGCTGGAACGCCTGGGCCACCCTGCCTGCGGCGCTCGCGCTCGGCGCCGCGGTCGGCGCCTTCATCGGCGCGCTGTCGTTCCGCTATGGATTGCGCGGCTCGTACTTCGCCCTGGTCACGCTCGCCTTCGCCGAAGTGTTCCGCATCCTCGCGAACAACGTCGGCTTCACGGGCGCGGGCGTCGGCATCATGGTAAAGCTGAAAGCCGGCGCCGAGAATTTTCAGTTCGCCAGCAAGGCGGGCTATCTGTACGTGATCCTCGGCTTCGTGCTTGCCGGGCTTGTCATCTGCTGGTGGCTGAAGAACTCGCGCTACGGCGCCTGGCTGCAGGCAGTGCGCGACAACGAAGACTCGGCAAAGGCGCTCGGCGTCAACGTCTTCCGCGTCAAGCTGGCGGCGATCGCTCTTTCCGGGGCGCTGATGGCAGCCGGCGGCGTGTTCTACGCGCAGTACTTCCAGTACATCGATCCGGGCCTCGCCTACGGGCCGGGCATATCGATCGAGGCGCTCCTCGGCCCGATCGTCGGCGGCTTGGGCACGCTTTGGGGCCCGGTGCTCGGCGCCGTGCTGCTTCAGCTCCTCGGCGAAGGCACGCGGGGTCTGTTTGAAAACGCGCCCGGCGTGAGCCTGATGCTGTACGGCGCGTTGCTCGTGCTGATGGTCACCTTCATGCCGAGCGGCATCCTAGGCGTCCTGCGGCGCAGATCATGATCCTGGCAGCGGAAAACCTCTCGGTGCGATTCGGCGGACTCGCCGCAGTGGACGGCGTGTCGCTCGCCGTGCCCCAAGGCCGGATCATCGCGCTGATCGGCCCCAACGGCGCCGGCAAGACGACGGTCTTCAATCTCATTTCCGGCTTCATCCGGCCCGACCAGGGCCGCGTGCGCCTCGAAGGCCGCGACATCACCGGCATTTCTCCGCACGACGCGTGCCGGCTTGGCATGGCGCGCACCTTCCAGATCGTCCAGCCCTTCGGCGCGCAGACCGTGCGCGAGAACATCGCCGTCGGCGCGCACCTTCACCATCGCTCGCGCGCCGGCGCGCTGCGTGCAGCCGTCGCCGTGGCCGAGCGCGTCGGGCTCGCGGCGCAGCTCGATCGGCTGGCCGCCAACCTGACCATCGCCGGGCGCAAGCGCCTGGAGCTCGCCCGCGCGCTGGCCACGCAGCCGAAGCTCCTGCTGCTCGATGAAGTGCTGGCGGGCCTCAATCCGCGGGAGATCGACGAGGTCCTTCCGGTGATCCGCGGCATCCGTGACGGCGGCATCACCGTCCTCATGGTGGAGCACGTGCTGCGCGCGGTAATGAATCTCTCCGACGAGGCGTGGGTGCTGTCTAACGGCCGGCTCATCGCCCACGGCACGCCACGCGAAGTGACCTCCGACCCCGCCGTGATCGAGGCCTATCTCGGCCATGGCACCGCCGCGCGCATGAAAGCGGCCTATGCTTGAAGTGCACGCGCTGCGCGGTGGCTACGGCCGCATCGAAGTGCTGCGCGGCATCGATCTCGGAGTGCGCGCCGGTGAAGTGGTGGCGCTCCTCGGCTCCAACGGCGCCGGCAAGACCACGCTCAACAACACGCTATCCGGCCTGCTGCCCGTTTTTTCCGGCACAATCCGTTTCGAAGACCGCAACCTTGCCGGCGCGCGCTACACCGAGATCGTCGCCGTCGGGCTGGTGCAGGTACCCGAAGGCCGTCGCGTGTTTCCCAACCTCAGCGTGCAGGAGAACCTCGAGCTCGGCAGCTACCGGCGCGCGCGCACCAACCGCGCGAAGAACCTCGAGCGCGTGTTTGTCATCTTCCCGCGACTCAAGCAACGCATGGCGCAGCGCGCCGGCACGCTTTCGGGCGGCGAGCAGCAGATGCTTGCCATCGGCCGCGGCTTGATGGCCGAGCCGCGCCTGCTGATCCTTGACGAGCCATCGCTCGGCCTTTCGCCGGTCGCGGTCGAAGAGCTGTTCACCCTGATCGGCCGGCTGAACAAGGAAGGGCTGCCGATCCTGCTCGTCGAGCAAAACGTCGGCCAATCGCTCGAGATCGCGAATCGCGCCTACGTGCTCGAGAACGGCACCATCGTGTTCCACGGCACGCCGGCGGAGCTGCTCGCCAATGCCGAGTTGAAGCGCGCATACCTCGGACTCTGACCATGGCACAGACCCTCGCCCAGAAGCTCGTCGCGCGCGCCGCCGGCAAATCGACGGTCACGCCCGGCGAGATCGTCACCTGCAAGGTGGATCTCGCCATGGTGCACGACTCGAGCGGCCCGCGGCGCCTGAAGCCGCGCCTCGAGCGCCTGGGCGCGAAGCTCTGGGATCCCTCGAAGGTGGTCGTCATCACCGATCACTATCTGCCGGCCTACGACGACGACAGCCGCAAGATCATCCAGATAGCGCGCGACTGGGTGAAGGAAGCCGGCGTTGACGCCTTCTACGACGCGCAAGGCATCTGCCATGTGGTGCTGCCCGAGCGCGGCCACCTGCGTCCGGGCATGTTCGCGGTCGGCGGCGACAGCCATTCGCCCACCGGCGGCGCCTTTGCCGCGTACATGTTCGGCATCGGCGCGACGGAAATGCTCGGCGTGATGGTGACCGGCGAGATCTGGCTCAAGGCGCCGCATACCATCGCGATGGATTTCGACGGCCGCCTCTCGCCAGGGGTGTCGGCGAAGGACATCATGCTTTTCCTGATCGGCCGCTTCGGCATGGACGGCGGCCAGTACCAGGCGGTCGAATACCGCGGGCCGGCGATTCGCGCCCTCTCGATGCAGGAGCGCATGACCCTTTGCAACATGACCGCCGAGCTCGGCGGCCAGACCGGGCTCGTCGCCTCCGACGACGTCACGCGCCAGTTCCTGAAGCGAGATATCGAGATCTGGGACAGCGATCCGGCCGCTTCGCTCCTCGCCCATCATCATTTCAACGCCAGCGACCTTGCGCCGCAGGTCGCCGCGCCGCACAGCCCGGCGAATACGCGGCCGGTGGGCGAATTCCGCGAGAAGCTCGACCTCGCCTATATCGGCGCCTGCACCGGCGCGAAGCTCGAAGACCTGCGCATGGCCGCCAAGGTGCTGAAGGGCCGCAAGGCAAAGACTCGTCTGCTCGTAGCGCCGGCAAGCCTGCGCGACCAGCAGGCCGCCGAGCACGAAGGCACGCTCGGCATCCTGCTCGAGGCCGGCGCGGAGCTCCTCGCCAACTCCTGCGGCATGTGTGCCGGCTTCGGCCCGAATCTGCTCGCCCCCGGCAGCGTGACGATCTCGACCACCGCGCGTAACTTCAAGGGACGCATGGGCGACCCGGCGGCGCAGGTATTCCTCGCCTCGCCTTATACGGTGGCCGCCTCGGCGGTCGCCGGACGCATCACCGATCCGCGGGACATGCTCGCGTGAGGACCTGGGTATTCGGCGACAACCTGGACACGGACGTGATCGCTCCCGGGCGCTACATGAAGTTCGGCATCGAGGAGATCGCACGCCATTGCCTCGAAGCCGTGTCGCCCGCGTTCGCCAAAGAAGTGCGGCCCGGCGACATCGTCGTCGGCGGCCGCAACTTCGGCGCCGGCTCTTCGCGCGAGCAGGCACCGGAGGCGCTGAAGCACCTCGGCGTCGCCGTGCTGATCGCCGAATCGTTCGCCGGCCTCTTCTATCGCAATGCCATCAACCTCGGCCTGCCGGCGGTGCTGTGCGCCGATGCGAAGCGCATTGGCGACGCGGATCGGCTGGAGGTGGATCTTGAGCGCGGCAAGGTGCACAACCGCACGACCGGCGATACCCTCGACTGCGAGCCGATCCCGGCCTTCCTCATGACCATCATTCGCGACGGCGGCCTGCTGCAGCACCTGGAGAAGAAGCTTGCGCGAAAGGCTTAGCCGCGCGCCGCTGGTCCTCGCACCGGGCGTGTATGACGCGCTGACGGCGCTCCTTGCCGAGCAGGCGGGCTTCGAGGCGGTCTACCTTTCGGGCGCGGGCATCGCCTATACGCGCCTCGGCCGGCCGGACATCGGCCTCGTCACCGCGAACGAAGTCGCCGATACGCTGCAGAACATCCGCGAGCGTATCTCGCTTCCGATCATCGTCGATGCCGACACCGGCTTCGGCAATGCGCTCAACGTCGCCCGCACGGTGAAGCAGTTCGAGCGCGCCGGGGCCACGGTGATCCAGCTCGAGGACCAGGTGATGCCCAAGCGCTGCGGCCATCTCGAGGGCAAGGCGCTCGTCAGCGCGGATGAAATGACCGGCAAGCTGCGAGCCGCGCTGGATGCGCGCGCCAATGCGCTGATTATGGCGCGCTCGGACGCCATCGCGGTGGAAGGCTTCGACGCCGCCCTCGAGCGCGGCGGGCGCTATCTCGAAGCCGGGGTGGACGTGCTGTTCATCGAGGCGCCGCAGAGCGAGGCGCAGATGAAGGCGATCACGGCACGCTTCGCGAAGCGTGTGCCGCTCCTTGCCAACATAGTGGAGGGCGGCAAGACGCCGCTCCTCGATGCGGCGAGCCTCGAAGCGCTCGGTTATCGAATCGCCATCTTTCCCGGCGGACTCGCGCGCTGCCTCGCCTTCGCGGCGCAGGAGTACTTCGCCATGCTCAAGCGCGACGGCACGACCGCCGCGCTGCGCGGCCGCATGCTCGATTTCGAGGGACTGAACCGCGTCATCGGCACGCCGCAGATGCTCGAGCTTGGCAAGCGTTACGCAACCGGGGACTGACATGACGAGCGGCACAGAGTGGGACCTTCTGATCAAGAACGTTCGCGTCGTGCGGCCGGGCGAAAGCGCGCCGCGCGAAGCGGATATCGCCGTGAAGGGCGGCAAGTTCGCGCGCATCTCGCCGAACCTCGGCGCCGATGCCAAGACCGTCTACGACGGCAAGGGCCGGCTCGCCTTTCCCGGTGTGGTCGACGCGCACATGCACACCGGCATCTATTCGCCCCTTGCCGAGGACGCGGTGAGCGAAAGCCGCGCGGCGGCGCAGGGCGGCGTCACTTCCAGCCTCAACTATTTTCGCAGCGGCCAGTACTACCTGAACAAGGGCGGGCCCTATCGCGATTTTTTCCCCGAGGTGCTGCGGCTCTCCGAGGGACGCTTCCATGTCGACTACGGCTATCACCTGGCGCCAATGGATTCGGCGCATATCCGCGAAATCCCCGAACTCGTCGAGCGCCATGGCGTCGCGTCCTTCAAGATCTTCATGTTCTACGGCTCGCACGGCCTGCACGGCCGCTCCGACAGCCAGCGCGACTTCCTGATGATCGGGCCGCAGGAGCGCTACGACTACGCGCACTTCGAGTTCATCATGCGCGGCGTACAGGCGGCGCGCGAGCGCTTCCGCGACAAGGCGGCGCAGATCTCGCTGTCGCTGCATTGCGAGACGGCGGAGATCATGACCGCCTACACCAAACGCGTGGAGACGGAAGGCAAGCTCCAGGGCCTTCCTGCGTACCACGCTGCGCGCCCGCCGCACTCGGAAGGCCTCGCGGTGTTCATCGCGTCCTACCTCGCGAACGAGGCGGCCCTGCCGACCATCAACCTGCTGCACCTCTCCTCGCGCAAGGCGCTCGAGGCGGCGCTCAAGATGCAGGAGGTGTTCCCGCACATCGATTTCCGCCGCGAAGTCACCATCGGCCACCTGATGCTCGATTTGAACTCGCGGGCCGGCGTGCTGGCGAAGGTGAATCCGCCGATCCGACCGCGGGAGGACGTCGAATACCTCTGGCAACAGCTTCTCGCCGGCAATGTGCATTGGGTGGTGAGCGACCATGCCTGCTGCCGCCACGAGACCAAGGCGGCGAAGAACGCGCTCGGCAATATCTGGCTCGCCAAGTCCGGCTTCGGCGGCACGGAATACCTGCTGCCAGCCCTTGTGTCCGAAGGCGCGAAGCGGGGCCTCTCTTACAACCGCATTGCCGAGCTCACCAGCCGCAATCCCGCGCAGCGCTTCGGCCTCAACTCCAAAGGCGACATCGCCGAAGGCAAGGACGCCGATGTCGTGCTCGTCGACCCGACGGAAAGCTGGACCATCCGCGCGCGTGATTCCGAGTCGACTCAGGGCTATACGCCGTTCGAGGGCATTGAGCTCGGCGCGCGCCTCAAGGCGACGTTCCTGCGCGGCGAGCTCGTGTGCGAGAACGGTAACGTGCTCGGCACGCCGCGCGGCCGATATCTGCATCGACCGACCGCTTGAAAATCCCGGTCGTGATCGTCGGCGCCGGCGCCTGCGGCCTGACGGCGGCGCTCGCCGCACGCGATGCCGGCGCCGAAGTCCTGCTGCTGGAGCGCGACGCCAGCCCGTCGGGCTCGACCGCGCTCTCGTCCGGCTTCATCCCGGCTGCCGGCACGCGCTGGCAGCGCGCGGCCGGCGTCGAGGATTCCCCCGCACGGCTTGCCGCCGACGTGCAGCGCAAGAACCATGGCGAGGCGGATGCGCGCATCGTCGAAAAGGTGTGCCGCACGATCGGACCCACACTGGAATGGCTCGACGATCGCCACGGCGTACGGTTCCAGCTCGTCGAAGGCTTTCTCTACCCCGGGCACACGGCGCTGCGCATGCATTGCGTCGCCGAGAAAACCGGCGAAGCGCTCATCGGCGCGCTGCTGCGCGCCTGCGGCGAGATCGACCTCCTCGGCTCGGCGCACGTCGTGGACGTGCTGCACGAGCGCTCGCATGTGCGCGGCGTGCGCTTCGCGCGGCCGGATGGAACCGTGGAGGAAGTCGAGTGCGAGGCGCTCGTCCTTGCGTGCTCGGGCTTCGGCGGCAATCGCGACCTGGTCGGGCGCTACCTTCCTGAAATCGCTGATGCCATCTATTTCGGGCACATCGGAAATCAGGGCGATGCCGTGCGTTGGGGAACGGCGCTCGGCGCGGCGGTTGGGGACATGACGGCCTACCAGGGCCATGGCTCCGTCGCGACGCCGCACGGCATCCTCATCACCTGGGCGCTAATGATGGAAGGCGGCATCCAGGTGAATGCGCACGGCGACCGCTTCTCGAACGAGCACCTCGGCTACTCGGAACAGTGTCTCCCGGTGCTGGCGCAGCCGGGGGGCGTCGCCTGGTGCATCTACGACGAGCGGCTTCACCGCCTCGGCATGACGTTCCCGGACTATCGCGAGGCGCATGCCGCCGGCGCAGTGCAGCCGTCCCCGGCGTTGCCGCGGCTCCGCGAGACACTCGCCCACGTCGCGCGCCTCGCCGAGGGCAAGGAGCGCGACCCGTACGGGCGCGACTTCACGACGAAGCCCAAGCTTGCGGCGCCCTACTATGGTGCCAGGGTGACCGGCGCGCTCTTCCACACGCAAGGCGGGCTCGCGATCGACGAGCGGGCGCGCGTGCTCGACGAGGCCGGTGCACCGCTGCCGAATGTCTTCGCCGGCGGCGGCGCCGCGCGCGGCCTTTCCGGCGCGCACGTCTGGGGCTATCTTTCGGGCAACGGCCTGCTCAGCGCGGTCGCGATCGGCGCCATCGCCGGAGGAGCCGCGGCCGAACTCGTCGCACACCATGGGAATCGTTGACGGCCTCGTTGGCGCGATCGGCAACACGCCGCTCATTCGGCTGCGCGGCCCCTCCGAGCTCACCGGCTGCGAGATCCTCGGCAAGGCCGAGTTCCTGAATCCCGGCGGCTCGGTGAAGGACCGCGCCGGGCTTTACCTGATCCTGGACGCCGAGAAGCGCGGGGTGCTGAAGCCCGGCGGCCTCATTGTCGAAGGCACTGCGGGCAACACCGGCATCGGGCTCGCGCTGGTGGGCAACGCGCGCGGCTACCGCACCCTCATCGTCATTCCCGATACGCAGAGCCAGGAGAAGAAGGACATGCTGCGCCTTTGCGGCGCCGAGCTGCGCGAGGTGCCGGCAGTGCCGTACAAGGACCCGAACAACTATGTGCACGTGTCCGAGCGGCTCGCCAAGGAGATGGGCGCGTTCTGGGCGAACCAGTGGGACAACACCGCCAACGCCGACGGTCACTATCGCAGCACCGGACCCGAGATCTGGGAGCAGACCGGCGGCCGCATCGACGGCTTCACCTGCGCCATCGGCACCGGCGGCACGCTCGGCGGCGTGAGCCGCTACCTCAAGGAGAAGAAGCCGAAGGTGCGCATCGCCGCCGCCGATCCGCTGGGCGCCTCGATGTACAGCTGGTTCAAGCGCGGCGAGCTGAATGCCGAGGGCTCGTCGATCACCGAAGGCATCGGCCTCGGCCGCGTGACCAAAAACGTTGCTACGGCAATCGTCGACGACGCCTACCAGATTCCCGACACGGAGGCGCTGCCGCTCATCTTCGAGCTCGCGAAGCACGAAGGATTGATCCTCGGTGGTTCCAGCGGCATCAACGTCGCGGGCGCGATCCGCCTCGCGCGCGATCTCGGCCCCGGCCATACCGTGGTGACGATCCTCGCCGACTCCGGAACGCGCTACCAGTCGAAGCTATTCAATCGCGACTTCCTGCGCCAGAAGGGACTGCCGGCTCCGGATTGGCTCTGACTAGCTTTTGCTCCGATAGGCGAAGGAGCGATCGAAGCGGCCGCGGATGTAGTCGCCGCAGCGCACCGGCTCGTAGCGTGGCACCTCGCCGGGACGGCACACCGGCTCGATAACGCAGTCGTCCTGAGGGTCGGCGAAAGTAGCCAGGGAAAGCCGCTCCTCGCCCGAGCGGTTCACCACGCGGTGCGGCGTCGAGCGGAAGCGGTCGTTCGTCCAGCGCGCAAGCAGGTCCCCGACGTTCACGACGAACGTGTCCTCGATGCGGTGCGCGAGCACCCATTGCCGGTCGCGCCCATAGACTTCGAGCCCGCCAAGGTTCGCCTGGTAAACGAGCGTCAGGCACCCGTAGTCGGTATGCGGCGCCACGCCGAATTGCTCGTTTCCCGATTCCGGCGGCTGCGCCGGGTAGTAGACGGCGCTGCAACGCGAGATCGGCTTCGCGATGCGGCGAACAAAGTGCTCTTCGTCGAGGCCGAGCGCGGCGGCGAAGGCCCGCATCAGCCGCCATGCCACGACGTGGGTGGCGTGGAAATAGCGGTTGAATGCGGCGCGCATCGACAGGCGGCTGGCGGGCCACTGGTTGGGCGCGAGCAGCGCGCCGGCATGGAAATCCGGGTCGTCGCTTGCGATGTCGAGGCCCCAGACGAAGCTCTCCTTCAGATCGGGCCGCGCCCCGCCCTCCATTTTCGCCTCGCCGATGGGAACGAATCCGCGATGGTCCGCGGAGACGCGCGCGGCGAGTTTCGCCTCCGCCGGCTGCCGGAAAAAGGCGAATGCCTCGGCTACCGTGGCGTCGATGACCGGACGAGGGACAGCGTGATTGCGCACATAGAAAAAGCCGATCCGCTCCGATGCCTCGAGCATCTCGGCGCCGATGCGCGACAAGCCGGAGCTGCCGGCCGCGAAGAGTGGCGCCAGGTCGATGACGGGTATCTCGGAAGCCGCCATGTGCTTCACTTCGGCGTATGTCATGCGCGCCCTTCAGCTTACGCGATGCTCGGAGGCTGCCATTCTGCGCTCAAGCAGCCGCACTGCCCACGAGGCGACCAGGATCAGCGCCAGGTACTCGAGGATCAGGAACGTATAGATCTCGAGCGGCCGGTACTCTGTGACCACGAGCTCGTTCGCCTTGCGCGTGAGCTCCGCCAGGCCGATCACCGAAACGAGGGACGATGTCTTCAGCATGTAGACGAACTGGTTGCCGAGCGGCGGCAGGACCCGCCGGATCGCCTGCGGCAGCACGATGAAGCGCATCTTGTCGACGAAGCCGAGGCCGAGCGTATCCGCCGCCTCGTGCTGGCCCCGGTCGATCGACTCGATGCCGGCGCGGAAAATCTCCGCCTCGAAGGCGCTGTCGCAAAGGGCCAGCGCCAGCACGCCGGCGGCGAACACATCGAGCTCGAGGCCAATGACGACGGGCAGGCCGTAGAACACCCACAGCACCATGACGAGCATCGGCACGGCGCGCAGCGCCTCGACGTAAATCCGGTTTGCGGCCACGGCGGCCCGGCTGCGCGAAAGCCCGAGCATGGCGACGAGAAGACCGGCCACGACCGAAAACGCAATGGCACAAAGCGCGAGCGACACCGTCCAGCCGAGGCCGGAGAGCAGGAAGGCGATGTTGCCCTGCCCTTTTTCCGTCCAGGGCGAGACGACATACCAGCCCCAGGTGTAGCCGCCCATGCGCTCAGTGCTTGAGGATGCGGTCGAGGAACTGGCGGCAGCGATCGCTCTTCGGTCGCCCGAAAAACTCCACCGGAGACGCCTTCTCCACAATCTCGCCCTGGTCCATGAACACCATGGTGTCGGCCACGCGGCGCGCAAAGCCCATTTCGTGCGTGACGCAGATCATCGTCATGCCTGCCCGCGCCAGGTTCTCCATGACCTCCAGTACCTCGTTGATCATCTCGGGGTCGAGCGCGGAAGTCGGCTCGTCGAACAGCATGATCTTCGGGCGCATGGCGAGCGAGCGCGCGATCGCCACCCGCTGCTGCTGCCCCCCGGAGAGCTGGCCGGGGTATTTGTGCGCTTGCTCCGGGATTCGAACCCGTTCCAGAAGCTCCATGGCGAGCGCGTGCGCCTCCGCCCGCGGCATCCGGCGCACGCGGATCGGCGCGAGCACGATGTTGTCGAGCACGGTCAAGTGCGGAAAGAGATTGAAGGTCTGGAACACCATGCCGACCTCCGAGCGCACGGCGTTCAGCGTGGCGGCGGAGTCGTCGAGCTCGTGGCCATCGATGACGATGCGCCCGCGCTGGTGGCGCTCCAGGCGGCACACGCAGCGGATGAGCGTCGACTTGCCGGATCCCGAGGGCCCGCAGACCACCAGACGCTCGCCGCTTTCTACCTCGAGGTCGATGCCGCGCAGCGCCCGGAAATCCCCGAACCATTTTTCGACTTTTTCCAGCCGGATGACCGGCGCGCCGGCCGTCGCTCGCTCCCCCATGCCGCGCTTGTAGTCTGTGGACACCATGGCGTCAAGCCGGTAATGTGTCCCTACGATCTCCGGGGGGAGTCACCATGCGAACCAAGAATGTTGTTCTCGCGCTCTGCGCGCTTGCCGCCCTTGCAATCGCGAGCGCAGCGGCGCAGGCGCAGAGTGCGGCGCCGGGCGCTACGAAATCGCGGCTGCACCGCGTGCTCGAAAGCGGCGTGCTGCGCGTCGGCACCACCGGCGATTTCAGGCCGATGAGCTTTCGCGATGCGAAGACGAACGAGTACGCCGGACACGATATCGAGGTGGCGCGCGAGCTCGCCAAGGACCTCGGCGTGAAGCTCGAAATCGTGCCGACCGAGTGGAAGACGCTGATCAGCGGCATCCAGACCGACAAGTACGACGTGGCAATGTCGGGCATCTCGATGAACGTCGATCGTGCGAAAGTCGCCGCGTTCACCGTGCCGTACATGGAATTCGGCACCGTACCGGTGGTGCGCAGGAAGGACGTGGGCAAGTTCAAGGGCTGGAACGACCTCGACAAGCCGAACGTCATCATCGCCACCACGCTCGGCACGGTGTTCGACCAGCAGGCGAAGGAATACTTCAAGCGGGCGAAGCGAAAGCAGGTCGAGGCGCCCGCGCTCTCCTACCAGGAGGTGCTCGCCGGCCGCGCCGAGGCCTGCATCACGAGCAACGTGGAGGCGGCCTCGCTGGTGCAGACCTATCCGCAACTCGCCATCGTGCCGGTCGACCGCGCGCGCAGCCGCCGCCCGGCGAGCCTGCTGGTCGCGCAGGACGACCTCGTGTGGCTCAACTTCCTGAACCAGTGGATCACGATGAAGCGCAGCTCGGAATTCTTCGACGGTCTGCAGAAGAAATGGCTGCAGTAGTTTGAAGCTCCAGCTTTCGACCTGGCCGGAGGTCCAGGCCTACCTCGAGCGCTCCAAGGGCGTCGTGGTGCCGCTCGGTTCTACTGAGCAGCACGGCCCGAACGGCCTCATCGGCACCGATGCGCTCTGCGCCATTGCCATCGCCGAAGGCCTGGCGCAACGCGCCGGCGCGCTGCTCGCGCCGCCGATCACCGTCGGCGCGGCGCAATTCAACCTCGGCTTTGCCGGCACCATTTCGGCGCGCGCAAGCACGCTGATGGCGCTGATCGAAGACTACGTGCGCTCGCTCGCGCGGCACGGCTTCGAGCGGCTTTACTTCCTGAACGGCCACGGCGGCAACTTGGCGCCCGCCAAGGCGGCCTTCCAGGATCTCTACAGCGAATACAGCCTGGCGGGCAGCGAACCGCGCGTTCGCATGCGCGTTCGCAGCTGGTGGGACCTGCCGACCGTGGACCGCATGCGCCGCGAGCTTTTCGGCGACTGGGAAGGCATGCATGCCACGCCGAGCGAGGTGGCGATAACCCAGGCCCTCTACCCGGCCCTTGTCGGTCCCGGGCCGCAGCAGCCTCCGCCAAAGCTCTCGACGCAGTTCCTGCGCGACCACGCCGGGGACGATCACTATGACGCGGCGACACACCGGCGCCATTTTCCCGACGGTCGTGTCGGTTCCCATCCCGCCCTCGCGAGCGCTGAGCACGGGGCTCGTCTTTTGGAAGCGGCTGTCGTCGACGCAGTGACCGACTACCGCACGTTCCTGGAAGAGAAATGACCGCCTGGATCCGGATGATCTCCGACGCCGAGGCGTCGCCGGCGTTGCGCGAAATGCTGGACCGTGTCCGCACGCCGCACGGCACCGTCGATAACGTGATGCGGGCGCACAGCCTGCGGCCGCACACCATGGCGGGCCATGTGGCGCTCTACAAGAGCGTGCTGCATAACCCGGATAACACGCTGCCCTTCTGGTTCCTGGAAGTGCTCGCCTGCTGCACGAGCATCGTCAACCGGTGCGATTACAGCCTGACGCACCACTTCATGAACGTACGGCGCCTGCTGAAGGACGACAAACGCGCGTTCGCCATCAAGGCGGCTCTGCAAGCGCACGCGCCCGAGCAAGCTTTCACCGGCAAAGAGCTTTCGCTCGTCCGCTACGTCGCCAAACTGACGGCGCGGCCGGGCGACATGCTCAAGGCAGACATCGACGCGCTGCGTGCTGCCGGCTGCGACGACGGCGAGATCCTGGAGGCCAACCAGGTCTGCGCGTACTTCAACTACTCCAACCGGCTGCTGAACGGCCTCGGCGTCACGACCGAGGGCGACGTCATCGGCTACTACCCGGGCAGCTAGCTCGCCCCTTCGACCACGACCATATGGAACTCGCAGGCGCCGAGCCGGTGCTTGCGCGCCTCCTGGTACTCCGCCGAGTTGTAGAACTTCTTCGCCGCTTCGACGCTCGGGAATTCGGTCACGACGATCCGCTCGAACGGGATGTCGCCTTCGAGCGCATGTTTCTTGCCGCCGCGCACCAGGAAGCGGCTGCCGTGCTTGGCGTTGGCCGGGCCGGCGCGCTTGGCGTATTCCTGGTATTTCTCCGGGTTGGTGATGTTGACCATGGCGATGATATAAGCCGGCATCGGTTTCTCCTCGAGGGCTAAATGGACCTGCATCTGAAGGGTAAATCAGTCTTGATCACGGGTGGCTCGAAAGGCATCGGACTCGCCTGCGCCAGGGCTTTCGCTGCAGAGGGGTGCCGGCTGCATCTCGCCGCGCGCGACAAGGACCGGCTTGCGCAAGCGGCACGCAGCCTCGGCGGCGACGTCAAGACGCACGCGGTGGATTTGCGCGACGGCGCGGCGCTGCGCCAGCTGGCGCGCGACTGCGCGGACGTGGACATCCTGGTGAACAACGCGGGCGACATCCCCGGCGGCACGATCGAGACGCTCGACGAGGCGAAGTGGCGCCACGCCTGGGAGCTCAAGGTGTACGGCTTCATCAACCTCACGCGCGAGCTCTATCCGCGCATGAAGGCGCGCAAGAGCGGCGTCATCGTCAACGTCATCGGCATGGCGGGCGAGACGCATCCGTTCGAGTACATCTGCGGCGCCACCGCCAACGCCGGCCTCGCGGCCTTCACCAAGGCGATGGGCAAAGGCTCGCGCGAGCACGGCGTGCGCGTGGTCGGCCTGCATCCGCC
>DASQIG010000255.1:0-2262 GCA_035631735.1 Burkholderiales bacterium
CTGCTCGATCGAGAACCTCGACCCGATGGGCGTGCACACCGGCGACTCGATCACGGTCGCGCCGGCACAGACGCTCACCGACAAGGAATACCAGATCATGCGCGACGCCTCGATCGCGGTGCTGCGCGAGATCGGCGTCGATACCGGCGGCTCGAACGTGCAGTTCGCGATCAACCCGGCCGACGGGCGCATGGTCGTGATCGAGATGAACCCTCGCGTCTCGCGCTCCTCCGCCTTGGCATCCAAAGCGACGGGCTTCCCCATCGCGAAAGTGGCGGCAAAGCTCGCGGTCGGCTACACGCTGGACGAAATCGCCAACGAGGTCACCGGCGGTGCAACGCCCGCCTCCTTCGAGCCGACCATCGACTATGTGGTGACGAAGGTGCCGCGCTTCGCGTTCGAGAAGTTCCCGCAGGCGAACGACCGCCTGACCACGCAGATGAAGTCGGTCGGCGAGGTGATGGCGATCGGCCGCACCTTCCAGGAATCGTTCCAGAAGGCGCTGCGCGGCCTCGAGATCGGCGTCGATGGCCTCAACCAGCGCACGCGCGACCGCGAGACGCTCGAAAGAGAGCTCGGCGACCCGGGCCCGGAGCGCATCTGGTACGTGGGCGATGCGTTCGAGAACGGCTTCACGCTCGAGGAAGTGCAGCGCCTGACGCACATCGACCCGTGGTTCCTCGACCAGATCCAGCAGATCGTCGAGCTCGAGATGGAGCTCGACGACCGGCGCCTTGAAGACATCGACGCCGCGACGCTGCGCACGTTGAAGCGCAAAGGTTTCTCCGACCGGCGTCTCGCGTATCTCTTCAACACCAATGAACAGGCGGTGCGCGCCAAGCGGCACGAGCACGGCATCCGGCCGGTGTACAAGCGCGTCGATACCTGCGCCGCCGAGTTCGCGACCAGGACGGCGTACCTGTACTCGACCTACGAGGACGAGTGCGAGGCGCAGCCCACCGCCAAGAAGAAGGTGATGGTGCTCGGCGGCGGCCCGAACCGCATCGGCCAGGGCATCGAGTTCGATTACTGCTGCGTGCACGCCGCGCTCGCGCTGCGCGAAGACGGCTTCGAGACCATCATGGTCAACTGCAACCCGGAGACCGTCTCGACCGACTACGACACCTCGGACCGGCTCTACTTCGAGCCGCTCACCCTCGAGGACGTGCTGGAGATTGTCGACCTGGAGAAGCCCTGGGGCGTCATCGTCCAATATGGTGGCCAGACGCCGCTCAATCTTGCGCGCGGCCTGGCCGCCGCCGGCGTGCCGATCATCGGCACGAGCGCGGACGCGATCGACATTGCGGAGGATCGCGAGCGCTTCCAGAAGCTCGTCGACAAGCTGAAGCTGCGCCAGCCGCCCAACCGCAGCGCGCGCTCCGCACCCGAGGCGGTGAAGCTCGCGGAGGAAATCGGCTATCCGGTGGTGGTGCGCCCGAGCTACGTGCTCGGCGGCCGCGCGATGGAGATCGTGCACCAGCAGTCGGAGCTGGAGCGGTATATGCGAGAAGCGGTGAAGGTGTCCAACGACTCGCCCGTATTGCTCGATCGCTACCTCACCGACGCGATCGAGGTGGATGTCGACTGCATTTGCGACGGCAAGGAGGTGCTGATCGGCGGCATCATGGAGCACGTCGAGCAGGCCGGCGTGCACTCGGGCGACTCGGCCTGCTGCCTGCCGCCGCACTCGCTCGCCAGCCACATCGAGCGTGAGCTGAAGCGCCAGACCGCAGTGATGGCAAAAGCGCTCAAGGTGATCGGGCTGATGAACGTGCAGTACGCGATCCAGCGCGACACGGTCTATGTGCTGGAGGTAAATCCCCGCGCGTCGCGCACCGTTCCCTATGTGTCCAAGGCGACCGGCCAGCCGCTCGCGATGATCGCGGCGCGCTGCATGGCGGGACGCACGCTGCGCGAGCAGGGCGCGCGCGAGATCACGCCGGGCTATTTCTCGGTCAAGGAAGCGGTGTTCCCATTCAACCGCTTCCCGGGCGTCGATCCGATCCTCGGGCCGGAAATGAAATCGACCGGCGAAGTGATGGGCGTCGGCGAGACCTTCGGCGAAGCGTTCGTGAAATCGCAGATCGCGGCCGGCGTCAAGTTGCCGACCGGGGGCAACGCCTTCATCAGCGTGCGCGACGGCGACAAGCTGGGCGCGGTGCCCGTGGCGCGCGACCTGGTCGAGCTCGGCTTCACGATCCTCGCCACGCGCGGCACGGCGGCGGTTCTGATGTCGCACGGAGTGCCAGTAACGCCGGTCAA
>DASQIG010000256.1:0-4654 GCA_035631735.1 Burkholderiales bacterium
GGTGTCGGTGCTGTCGGGCTGCAGGTGCAGGTTCTGGACCAGGAGCATGGCCCCCGCGCTCAGCCGCCAGCTCGGCGCTGCCTGCAGCTTTCCCCAGGCCTCGATCCCCTTGCCGTAGCCTTCCATCTTGTTGCCGAGCACCAATGCGCTGCCGGTGCTCTCGACACTACGGAGGTTCTCGTACTGGGCGTAGAAGCCCGTGACCGAGTAGGAAAGGCGTGCCGAGGGCTGGGCGCGGTAGCCGAGCTCATACACCTTGGCAACTTCCGAGCGGAAGTCCGGTCCGCCGGCAAGCACGAACGGGGGATTCGCCGGGGCGAACAAATCCCGATCGAGGCGCGACGGCGCGCGCACTGCGCGCGACGCAGCGGCCCACACCAGCTGCTGCGCGTCCGGTTTCCAGGCGAGCCGCGCCGACGGCAGGAAGTCGGTGCCCGTGTAAACGTTGCTCTCGAGCTTCGAGCCGAGCGTCAGCCGCCACGCGTCGCCGAGCGCGATCTCGTCCTGGGCGAACACGTTCGTCCAGCGCAGCGTCTTGTTGTCGGGGAGGAATGCGAGCTGGGCGCTGTTTGCGACGCGGTCGTAGGCGCGCCGATGGCCGCCGCCCCACGTAACGAGCTGGCTCGGCGTGGCCTGGAATGAATGCTGCGCTTCGGCGTCGAACGTGTTCAGCCGCTCGCTGAAGGTGCCGGGGATGTCGCGCTGGGTGTTGTCGTAGTACACCTGGACCTGGAGGCGATCGCGCGTGAGCCGCGCGAGTAGATTGCCCCCGGCAAAGGTGGCGTCGTCGCCGACGGCCTGCTCCGCGGTGCCGTGATACAGGTCCCCTTGCAGCGTGAAACCGCGCAAGGCGCTGCCCCAGTCGGCGCGAAAGCCGGCCTGGGCGTTACGCCACTCGTCGCGCACCGCGCCGCCGTCGGCGCGCGACGTGTGCTCGCGATCGAACGCCTTCGCGTAGATCCGCGCCGCGCCGTCCTGCAGGGTGAAGCCTTGGCGCGCCGAGAGGCCGCGCTCGCGGTTGCCGGCGCCGGCTTCGGCCAGCGTGCCGGGCGTGTCCGCGGCGCGGCGCGTAGTGACGTTGATCACGCCGTTCACCGCGTTCGCGCCCCACAGCGTCGCGCCCGGCCCGCTGATCACCTCGATGCGCTCGATGTCTTCGAGCAGCGTGTCCTGCGCGTCCCAGAAGACGCCGGAGAAAAGCGGCGTATAGACGGCGCGACCGTCGATCAGCACGAGAAGCTTGTTGCCGATCGAGTTGTTGAAGCCCCGCGCGCTGATCGCGTACTGGCGCGCATCGATCCTCGCCACCTCGAGGTTCGGCGCAAGCCGCAGCGCCTCGGGCAGGCTGGTGACGCCCGAGCGGCGGATGTCGTCGCCGGTGATCACGTAGAGCGCGGCGGGCGCGTCGGCGAGCCGCTCGGCGCGGCGCGATACGGAAGTCACTTCGAGATTCGCCAGCTCCTCGAGGCTCAGGTCGGCGAGAGAGCTGGTCGCAAGCGTCTGCGCGTTCGCGCCGGCAGCAAAGCACGACAGCGCCACGGCCAGCGCCGACACGATACGAGCTGCCAAAGTCGGCGCCTGTCCGCGCTTTTCGGCACGAAGCATCGCCAGCAATGCCGTCTCTCCCTGCGGCAAAGTCTTCATCCCCTGTTCGGCGAGCCCTTGATTCAGGCTGCGCCTTATTCTGTTTATCCTCTAGGCTAACAAAGTAGTAAGGAGAAACTTCCCCGTCCATAAGTGAAGGTCCTGATAGGGTTTTCTGGGCGTCGACGAACAGCGACCCGCGTGTCAGTGATTTCCCGACAAGCGCTGACCAACTGGTGCGTTTACGCACACATTTCGCGGGCCTCATACGTATCGCGAAGAACGTCCCCAGCAGCAAGATTTTGTGGCGCGACGAACGCTGTACTTATCGCGGTCTCGCGTTCTTCACCTGACCGGTCACGGGCGATACGGTTCCCGGCACCATGGCTGCGAGTCCCCGCAGTGCTGCCTCATAGCCGCCGTGGGGCGTCGGGCTACGGCGCCGCAAGCACTCCCCGCCGTCCGCGTCGAGCGCGACGAGTTCTGTCTTGGTGCCCCCCGATGGCGAGGCCGATGCGCAGCACAGCGCCTCAGAAGGCCTGGTGCCAAGGCACGCTGAGCCGCGTCGCGCTCTTGATCATGCCGACCATGCTATAAGTCTGCGGAAAGTTCCCCCACAGCTCGCCGGTTGTGGGGTCGATGTGCTCTGAGAGCAGCCCCAGCCGGTTGCGCCGCGTCAGCATCGCCTCGAACAGCGCGCGCGCCTCGTCGCGACGGCCGAGGCGCGTGATCGCGTCGATGTACCAAAACGAACAGACGACGAACGCATTGGCCGGCGCGCCGAAATCGTCCGCCTCGGTGTATCGGTACACGAAATCGCCGCGCCTGAGCTCACGTTCCACCGCCTCGACCGTCCCAGCGAAGCGCGGATCCTCCGCGGCGAGAAACCCCAGCTCGGGGAGCAACAGCAGGCTCGCATCCAGCGTTTCGCCGCCGAAGGCGGCGGCGAAGCAGCGGCGCTTGGGATTCCAGGCGCGCGTGAGGATTTCTGCACGGATCCGCTCGGCATGCTCTTCCCAGTAGCGGGAGCGGCTCGGCAATTCGAGGCGCGCGGCGATTTTCGCCAGGCGATCGCATGCCGCCCAACACATGATGCTCGAGAACGTATGAACGCGCTCCTTGCGGCGCAGTTCCCAAGGACCAGCGTCCGGCATGGCGTGCACTTTGACCGCGCGCTCGCCCAGGGATTCGAGCTGACGAAACAGCGACGCGTTGCCGATTGCCGAGAGCCGGCGGTCGAAGAATGCGTGCGTAGCCGCCATCACCGTCGAGCCGTAGACATCGTTCTGCACCTGCCGCCAGGCTTGGTTGCCGACGCGCACTGGGCCCATGCCGCGGTAGCCGGGAAGGGTCGGCGCTTCGCGTTCGTCGATCTCCGGCTGCCCGTTCACGCGATAGACCGGCTGAAGCGTGCCGTCGGCGGCGGCGATATTGATGATGTACCCGAGGTAGCGTTCCATGGTGCGGGTCGCGTTCAGGCGGTTCAGCGCGTTCACCACAAAATAGGCGTCGCGCAGCCAGCAGTAGCGGTAGTCCCAGTTGCGGCCGCTGCCTGCGGCTTCCGGGATTGAAGTCGTCGGCGCGGCGACGATCGCGCCAGTATCGTCGTAGGCGGCGAGCTTCAGGGTGATCGCCGCGCGGATGATCTCCTCCTGCCACTCGAACGGAATCGAGAGATCGCGCACCCAGTCCTGCCAGTAGTCGATGGTCTGCTCGAGGAAGCGTCGCGCGACGCCCCCCGCCGAGCCCTGCAGGGTCTCGTCGGGCCCGAGCAGCAGCGCGAACGGCTCTCGCAGCACGAGCGGCGTCTCCTCGAGGATCGCCGTGATCGAGCAGTCGGTGGTCAGGCGGACCACGAAATCCGGCCCGAGGAATCGCACGTGATTCGAGCCCCAGGTTCTCTCGCGCGGCGCGCGCCCGTAGTCTGCAGCCGGGCGTACTCGCAAGCGCAGCTTCGGGCTGCCCGCGAGCGGGCGGACCATGCGTACCAGCTGGCTGGGGGCGAACAGTCGTCCGAACTGTCGGAAGCGCGGCGCGAAGTCGGTGATCTCGACTGCGCCGCCGTTTGCATCGAACAGGCGCGTGACAAGAACCGGCGTGTGCGGCAGGTACGCCTGCTCGACGCGCGAGAACCCCGTCAGATCCACGGCGAGGAAGCCGAAATCGTTCTCGTCCCGGCGTTCACGCAACAGCGAGCAGAACACCGCGTCGGCGTCGACGCGAGGCAGGCAGGCCCAGCAGATCTCGCCGGTGGCGGTGATTAGAGCGTTGACGCTCGAATTGCCGATGATGCCCAGATCGAGGCTGCTCATCGCGACACCCTCGCCGTCCGCGGCGCGAATTGCTCAGCGTACGACGCCAGCCAGCGGCGCACGGCGACCGCGTCGGACAAGTGCCAGCGCGCCCGCGTGATTCCGGGCCCGACCTTCACCGAATGCCCGCCGGCTCGATTGACCACCTCGAACCCCGGCTCGTCGGTAAGGTCGTCGCCTATGAACACCGGCCGGCGGCCTGCGAACGGCGGTTCCGCGGCGAACTCGGCGATGGCGCTGCCCTTGTCCTTGCCGCTCGGCTTGATTTCCATCACGAACTTGCCGCTCTGCAATTCGAACGCATCGCCGAGATCCGCCGAGACGGCTTGCATTTCGCGCACGGCGAGCGACCTCAGCCCGGGCGCCAGACGGTAGTGCAGTGCCAGCGTCATGCCTTTGTTCTCAAGCACCAGGCCGGAGCGTGCGGCCGTCAGGCGCACCAGCCCGGCGGCGGCGCGGCCCAGTTTCTCGAGCGACGGGGCGTGTCGGCGTATCGTTCCGTCCGCGGCGCGGCGCTCGGTTCCATGCTGGCCGGCGACCGGCAGCGCGAGCGGCGCGAACAGCCTATCGACGTCTTCGACGGAGCGGCCGCTGATCAATGCGATTGCGCCGTGCGTCGCCGCACGCAGCCCGGCGAGCAGCTCCAGCAGTTTCCTTCCGACGCGGACTTCCTGCGGGTGCGCGGCGTACTCGAGCAAGGTGCCGTCGACATCCAGGAACAATGCCCAGTCGGCAGCGAACGGGGGCGTGCGGCGCAT
>DASQIG010000257.1:0-3247 GCA_035631735.1 Burkholderiales bacterium
CGTCGCCCTCGCGAAAGCGGGGGCCTAGCTTCTTATTCGCAAAAGCATGGGTTCCCGCTTTCGCGGGAACGACCACTCAACTCACGGACCCTTGATGCCGTTCGCCTCGAAGGCGCCCGCGAGGCGCTTGAGGAATTCGCGGCGCACGGTGTCCCTTTCCCGTGGCAGAACCTTGATGCGGCCGCGCAGGCCGAGGCCCCAGAGCTCCCAGCGGTCGACGCCCCAGACTTCCATGTCGTCGAGGATCGCGCGGCCCAAGACCGGATCCTTGCGCAGGCTCTCGCCCACTTCGCGCATTGCCTTGAGCGCCGGCTCGACGTCGTGGTGCCCCGCGATCGCCGCGTCGATGAGCGCATACGCATAGCTGCGCGTGCGGTTGATGACCATCTTGATCTCGCCGTTCGGAATGAACGTGACCACGCCTTCTGCGTCGCGCAGCCGCACGTAGCGCAAGGTCACTTCTTCGACCTCGCCGGCCTTGCCGGAGATCTCGACGATATCGCCCTCGCGGACCTGGTCCTCGACCAGCATGAAAAAGCCGCTGAGGTAGTCCTTGATCAGGCTCTGGGCGCCGAAGCCGATGGCCACGCCGGCGACGCCGGCGGTGGCCAGGATCGGGGCGATCGAGATGCCGAGCTCGCCGAGGATCAGCATCCCGGCGACCAGGATCACCACCACGCCCGCGGTATAGCGAAACACCCGGCCGACGGTATCGGCGCGGCGCAGCTCGTCCGCACCGGGCGAGCGGCGCTCCATCACCTTGCGGAAGGTGCGGATGATGCGGCTGGCGAGCCCCTGGAGCAGCCAGGCGACCAGCAGGATGAGGACGATGCGCGCGCTGCGCGTCAGCGCGAGCTTCGCGTCCTCATCTAAAGCGTAGAAGTACTGGAGAAAATCTCTCAGTGAAGTCCGAGCGAAGCCTCGATGTTGCGCACCATGGCGACCAGGCGTGGCCCGAGGTCGTCCTCGAGCTGGCCCTTCTTCACCATGAACGCGGGCACGATGCAGTTAAAGGCGACGATCTCGCCGTCTACCGTGCGCCGCATCGGCACGCCGACGGCGTGCACCTCGCGGCGCAGCTCGCCGGTGGAGGCGCAGAAGCCGCGCGCACGGATGTCGTCCAGCCCCTTGTCGATGGAGGGCCGGTACTTGCGATGCGCTTCGGGCTCCTTCACCTTCATGTGGTTCAGCACCGCCTCGCGCTCCGGCGGCGTGCAGGCGGCGAGGAACGCGCGCCCGATCACCGACTGCGAGATCGGCACCGCGGTGCCGATGTCGGGCAGCGTGGTGATGCCGTTGCCGCTGCGGCAGGACTCGACGTACACCATGTTCAGCCGGTCACGCACGCCCATCGACACCGAGCCGTTGCAGTAGTCGGCGAGCTCCTTCATGAGCGGGCGCGCCACCTGGCGCACATTCATGGAGGCGAGCAGCGGGTAGCCGATCGAGAGCACTGCCGAGCCGAGCTGGTACTTGCCCAGGCGCATGTTGTGCCGCAGGTAACCCAGCTTGGTGAGCGTGTAGGTGAGACGCGACACCGTTGGCTTCGGCAGCCCGGTGCGCACCGAGATCTCCTTGTTGCCGAGGAGCGGCTCCAGGGGGGTGAAGCAGCGCAGCACTTCGAGGCCGCGGGCCAGTGTGGTCGCGAACTGCCGATCGCCTTCGTGCTCGTAGCTGAAAGTAGCGACTGGTTGCGAAAGCGGTGCCACGGGTTCGGGAGCGCCCATCGAGCCTGTTCCTTCCTTCGTTGTTTCTTAGGGGGGTTAAAGCGGGGTGTTTCGCGTTTCGCTATTCTGGCGATGAGCGGCGATGTGTCAACTTAGTTGTACGAGATTTCGCAATGTGAAATGGGCTTGCTCTTCGACCTGAGCGGCAAAGTCGCGCTCGTCACGGGCTCGACGCGGGGCATCGGCAGGGCGATCGCCGAGGAGCTGGCGCGGGCCGGCGCGCGCGTGGCGATCTCGAGCCGCAAGGCGGACGCCTGCGCCGCGGTCGGCGCCGAATTCGAGCGCGCGGGGTACGAAGTGCTTGCCCGGCCGTGCAACGTCTCGCGCAAAGAAGACTTGCAATCGCTGGTGGACGCTACGTGCGCCAAATGGGGGGGCCGGATCGACGCCGTCGTGGCGAACGCCGCCACGAACCCCTACTACGGCCCGCTCACCGGGATCAGCGACGAGGCATTCGACAAGATCGTCGGCAACAACGTGAAAAGCGTGCTGTGGCTCGCCGCGATGACCCTGCCCGTCATGGCGAGCCAGGGCGGCGGCAGCTTTACCCTGGTGGGATCGATCGGCGGGCTGCTCGCCAATACCGTGATCGGCGCCTACGGCGTCTCGAAGGCCGCGGGGCACCATCTGGTACGCAACCTCGCGGCGGAATGGGGGCCGAAGAACGTGCGCGTGAATGCAATCGCGCCCGGGCTTATCAAGACCGACTTTGCGCGCGCGCTCTGGGAGGACGAGGCGCGCCGCGCCGAGCGCATCGCCGCCACGCCGCTCAGGCGCCTTGGCGAGCCGCGCGACATCGCCGGGATCGCGGTATTCCTCGCGTCCGACGCCGCCGCTTTCATCACCGGCCAGTGCATCGTCGCCGATGGAGGCGTCAGCATCCTCTAGGTCCGGGGTGCGTTAGACTGCGCCTTCCCCGCCGTCATGGACCTCAACTACTCCGCCGAGGAGCTCGCTTTTCGCGACGAGGTGCGCTCCTGGCTCGCGGCCAACCTGCCGGCTGAGCTGCGCGAGAAGGGCGAGAGCTATGCGCACCTTTCGAAGGACGAGCTGCTGCACTGGCATCGCACGCTCGCCAGGAAGGGCTGGGTAGCGCCCGCCTGGCCGCGCGAATGGGGCGGCACCGGCTGGAACCCGGTGCAGCGTTACATCTTCGAGGAGGAGCTGGGCTACGCTGGCAGCCCGCCGCTCATTCCGTTCGGCCTCGCGATGTGCGGCCCGGTGCTCCTGCGCTTCGGTACCGAGGCGCAGAAGAAGCGCTTTCTGCCGCGCATCTACAACGGCGACGACTTCTGGTCCCAGGGTTATTCCGAGCCCGGCTCGGGGAGCGACCTCGCGTCGCTCAAGACAAGCGCTCGAAAGGTGAACGGCGGCCGCGGCGAGCACTACGTCGTCAACGGGCAGAAGATCTGGACCACGCTCGCGCACTACGCGGATTGGATCTTCTGCCTGGTGCGCACCGATAGCGGCACGTCAAAACGGCAGGAGGGCATCTCGTTCCTCCTCTTCGACATGCGCAC
>DASQIG010000258.1:0-2638 GCA_035631735.1 Burkholderiales bacterium
GGACGCGACGGTCCGGTCTTTTGCGTTCTGGTTGTAGTCCACGAAAACGCCGTGGCGCTCTTCCTTCCACCACTTGCTCGTCGCAAGCTTGGGCGCCCGCTTCTCCACATCGCGCGCCAGCGCGAGCGCCGCGCGGCGCACTTCGTCGAACGTCCAGCGCGGCGCGATGCGTACATATATGTGGATCCCCCGCTTTCCCGAGGTCTTCGGCCAGCCGAGCAAGCCGACCTCGGCCAGCGCGGCCTTCGCCACCGTCGCCACTTCGCGCACCTGCGCCCACTTCACGCCCGGCACCGGATCGAGATCGACGCGCAGCTCGTCCGGATGCTCGAGGTCCTCCGCCCGCACCGGGTGCGGGTGCAGCTCGAGGCAGCCCAGGTTCGCCATCCACGCCAGCGCCGCGGCATCGCGCGGCACGAGCTCTTCGGCGCTGCGCCCGGAGGGGAACTTGAGCTCGACCACCTCGAGCCAGCCGGGCCGCTGCTGCGGCGCGCGCTTCTGGAAGAAGAACTCGCCGTCGACGCCATTGGGATAGCGCACCAGCATGTTGGGCCGGCCGCCCGCGCCGCGCAGCGCGCCCTCGGCGACGGCGATGTAGTAGCGCGCAACGTCGAGCTTGCTGATCTTCGCCGCCGGAAAGAGCACTTTGGCGGCATTGCTGACCACGACTTCGCGCCCGGCGACGTCGAGAACCTCGGCTCCGGCCTTCTTCACGGCGCTATTGCCGCCGCCGCCTCCGCCGACGTGCGTACCGGCACGATCTCGAAGTCGATCAGGTCCTCCCAGTTCGCCGTCCATTGCTTGAACAGCGCTTCGTCGTGCGTTTCCATCACCTGGAAGCAGCGCTCGTACTCGAGATCGACCCAGCTCGCGACATAGCGCAAGCCGGCCGGCGCCATGCGACCGCGTTCGCGGAAGCGGCGGTAGACCTCCGGCGCGCGGCCGGGGCGAAAGTGCTCGATCACCATGAAGAGCATGCTCAGTTGCGACGCAGCGTGCCGACGGCGAATAGCTCACGCTTGCCGTCCTTGCCGGCCGACGCGAGAGGCGCGAAGGCGCGCACCCGGAAACGATAGCGCTTCATGCCCGTAACGGGAAGCGCTCGACCGGCTCATAGGTCGAGCCCTTCGGCGAAGTGCGCGAGCGCACCAGCAGCATCTCGTGCACCGGCCACTCGACACTCGGCAGCGGGGGCAGCGACTTCGGCGGCTTCGCCTTGCGTAGCAGCGTGACGTGCGCAGCGAACGGCCGATCCTCCAGCACGAACCCGTGTTCCCTCAGCGACCCGTGGAGCTGGTTGACCAGCGCCGCCAGTGACGCGGGCATCGCCTGCGGCCCGACCCATACGATCTTGTTGTGCTTCCAGTATTGAGCCTGGTCGATCGGCAGCGCGTGGCGAGCGCCTTGCACGCGCTGGGCAGCGTTATACGCCTTGCCGGGATCCGCTTCGCCGAGGAAGGCGAGCGTCAGATGGATGCTATCGCTCGGCGTCGGCGTGCCGCCGCTGTCGTGCGTCACCTCGTGCGTCCAGCGCGCGAGCGCATGGGCTGTTTTCGCCGGCGGCCAGAGCGCGAAGAAAAGGCGCACTAGGCGACCATCGCCCAGAGCCGGTGGCCGGCTGCGTCGATGACCAGCGGCTTGCCGCTACGCTCGTCAACGAATACCTTGGCCGCCTGCGGCGTGCGCAGCGCATCGAGGCTGCCGCGCGGCCGGTGGATCGCAACGCGCTGCAGCACCGGTGCGTCCGGCGCCGCGCGCAGGCAGACGTAGTAGGCGGTGGAGTCCGAGCCTTCGTCGACCTCGATGTGCGCGTACATCGCCACGGGACTTTCATCGGTCAGGGCCCAGCGCGATTGGAGATAGTGTCTGAACGCGATCAACCACACGATGGGCAAGCCGAGCAGCACGACGAGGCAAACCTTGACCCACGTCGGCGCCGGCGCGGTCCAGCCGAGCCGCGCAGGCTCCAGCAGGCCGACCGCGGCAAAAATGGCGCTCGCCAGTGCGACGAGGCCGGCAGCGAATATGTAGCGCTTCATCGGACTAATCGACGAAGTGCCGGCGCGTGAGCTCGGCGAGCGATGTTTCGCCGCTTTCGGCGAGCGCCTGCGCGATGAGCTCCATCTCGCGCCGGCCGCGGTTCTGCGAGAGCTTCCAGCGCGTTTCGAGGCGCGCCACGGGAATGCGGAAGTTGACGATCGCGGCCAGCATGCGCTCGACGTATTCGGCTCGCAATGCGTCGAACTGGGGCAGCCATTGCGGATCGAGCGCCGTGACCAGCCGGCGCTGCGACGCGTGCTTCGCGGCGCGATCCTCGATGAGCTGCGGCACGCCGTAGGCATGGATAGCGGCGTAGTTCCATGTGGGAACGCGCTCGGTCTCCTCGTACCAGCGCGGCGAGACGTAGGCGTGCGGGCCGGTGAAGATGACGAGCGCTTCGCTACTGCCGAAGTCCTGCCACTGCCGGTTGGCGCGCGCCATGTGCATGTCGAGGACTAGCTGCTCGCCCTCCTCCTGCACCAGCGCCGGCAGATGCGATGCACGCAGGTTGCCACCACTCCCGGTAACCAGCACTGGGAAGTTGTGCTGGCGCATGAAACCGATGAGCTCTGCGCGGTCCTGCAGCCGGTTGTAGGGC
>DASQIG010000259.1:0-1512 GCA_035631735.1 Burkholderiales bacterium
CACCGGCTGAATGTGATCCGGCTGCGCCTGCCAAGCCTGCACGAGCGCGCCGAGGACATTCCGCTGCTCGCGCGGCACTTCCTCACGATGAGCGCCAGGCAGCTCGGCGTAGAGCCCAAGCGCCTGTCGGAGGACGCGCTCACTCATCTCTCGCGCCTCGCGTTGCCGGGCAACGTGCGCCAGCTCGAGAACCTCTGCCACTGGCTCACGGTGATGGCGGCGGGACAGGTGATCGACGTCGGCGACCTGCCGGCGGAGTTTCGCGAGCAGACGGCGGCCGCCGCTTCCGATTGGCTCGCGGCGCTAGAGCACGAAGCGGAGCGGCGCCTGGCGCGCGGCGACACCGGCATCCTCGATACGCTCGGGCGTCAGTTCGAGCGCGCGCTCATCCGGCGCGCGCTCGCGCGCACCGGTGGCCGTCGCATCGAGGCGGCCAACCTTCTCGGCATGGGGCGCAACACCATCACGCGCAAGATCCAGGAGCTCGGCATCGAAGACGCCGCCGAGAGCGGCGCGAATTCCGAGCGAGGGTCGTAATCAAGAAATCTAGTCGTTCCCCGCTTTCGCAGGGGAGGCTACTTCCTAAGCGCTGCGCTTGGCGCGTTCCGGCGTTTTGACGCCCGCTTCGGCGGCACGGCGATTGGCTTCGAGCTTCGCGTCCACCAGGCGCACCACTTCATCGAGCACCGCCGAGCGCATGCCCTTCTGCGCCGCGATCGCCTGCACCAGGCGATCGACCCGCTCGATGTAGGGCGCGCCGGCCGCCAGGGCGCGCGCCGCGGAAGACGGACTGCCGAGCGATTGCGCCGCGGCCGCGTATTTCTCGAACGGCACGAGATCCTTCTCGTTCGCGCCGAGCGACACGCAAAGCTTCACTACCCAGCTGTACATCTCGCGCGAAGCCGCGAGATCGCTGTGCACGGCGTCCTTGATCGAGCGGATGCCGTCCTGGGTGACGCAGCGGTAGTTGCCGGCAATCAACATCGCCCATTTCGCGAGCGGCACGAACACCGACTCGTGCACCTTGAGCTTCACCGGCAGCTCCCGGCCTTCGTAGCGCACCGCCTCGATATCCTTTTCCAGGCGCCGCAGGATCGCGCTGTGCACGTCCGACGGAAAGCGCGCCGACTTGAAGTTGGTCGGCAGGCGCACCTGCAGGACGTTGGGCTTTTCCTCCGGCGGGCGAAACGCCTGCGGGTCGGGGCTGCAGAGGGTCATGTATTGCGGATCGCAGTTCGCCCACACCGAGGCGTCCGTGTAGCACGCGCGCAGCGGCTCGAGCGCCACACCGGGAATGCGTGCGAGATAAGGCAGCGGTGGCATGTTCATGATCGACATGCAGGGCAGCTTCGCTCTTGCCACCGCGTCGAGCAGTTCGCGCACGCCGCTCGAGCGGTACTGCGGCTCCTGCATCGCCAGCACCACGAGGTCATAGCCCACGGGTCTGACGGCCGTCGGCACGTCCGCGCTGAGCTTGCCGGGCAGCTTGCGCGAGGGCACTTCGACCAGGCC
>DASQIG010000260.1:0-9964 GCA_035631735.1 Burkholderiales bacterium
CAACTGTGGGACGCGCTGTGCGAGATCCCGCGCGGCAAGACGCTCACCTATGGCGAGCTCGCGCGCCGGCTCGGGGTCGATGCCCGCTCGGTCGGCCAGGCCTGCGGCGACAACCGCCTGCCGATCGTCATACCGTGCCACCGCGTGGTCGCGGCGGACGGCATCGGCGGCTTCGGCCATGCGACGGGCGGTTACCTGCTGGAGGCAAAGCGCTGGCTGCTGATGCACGAGTGCGGGGCGGACGCGTTCGAGCTCACGCCCTAGACGCGTTCTGCGACGCCCTGTGGCTGGAGGACGGGCTGGCGCAGAACACGATCGCCGCCTATCGCGCGGATCTGGAGCAGCTGGAGAGATTTCTCGGGGGTGACCTGCTCGCCGCGGACGAAGCAAGGGTGTTCGCTTTTCTGGCGGCGAAGCAAGGCCGCGCCTCGAGCGCCGCGCGCCGCGTCTCCAGCCTGAAGCGCTTCTACCAGTACTGCGTGCGCGAAGGCTTGATGCGCGCCGATCCGACGCTAAAGCTCGATCCGCCGAAGCGCGCGCCGCGGTTTCCAAAGAGCCTGAGCGAGCATGATGTCGAAGCGCTGCTCGCGGCGCCAGACACGGCGACGCCGATGGGCGTGCGCGATCGCGCAATGCTGGAGACGCTGTATGCGACCGGCTTGCGCGTCTCTGAGCTGGTGGCGCTAAAGCTGCATACCGTGGACTTGAATGGTCGCGTGGCGCGCGCGTTCGGCAAAGGGGCGAAGGAGCGGCTGGTGCCGCTCGGCGAGGAAGCGGCGCACTGGATCGAGCGCTACCTGAACGCGGCGCGCCCACAGCTCAAAGGCCGGCGTGAGTCCGACGCGTTGTTCATTACGGCGCGCGGCGCCGGCATGACGCGCCAGGCGTTCTGGCATCTCATCCGGCGCTATGGCGCGCGCGCCGTACCGGGCAAGCGCCTCTCGCCGCACGTGCTGCGCCACGCGTTCGCCACGCACCTCATCAACCATGGCGCGGACCTGCGCGTCGTGCAGATGCTGCTCGGGCACGCCGACATCTCCACCACCCAGATCTATACGCACGTCGCGCGCGAGCGCCTGAAGCAGCTTCACGCCAAACACCACCCACGCGGTTGAATTCGGGCTCCGTCCCCGAATTTTGGTCTCAGCGCCTGCCGCGCTCGATCGTGACGCCGACGAACTTGGCGTTGGGCAGGATGCCGATCTTCGCCACGCTCACCTTCGCCCACGGTGCGCCGAAATCGGCGATGAGGAGCGAAGCAATGCGATCGGCGAAGGTCTCGACAAGTCGGTAGTGCTGCACGGTGGCGAGCGCGCGGATGCGCAGCGCCACCTGCTCGTAGTCGATGGTGTCCGCCACCTTGTCGCTCGCGAAGACGGCGCTTCCCGGCAGGCCGATGTCGAGATCGATGGAGAGCGTCTGCACCATGTGGCGCTCGCGCCGATGAATGCCGATCAGCGCCTCCACGCGCAAGTCCCGGATGATGATGGCGTCCATCGCGCGATCGATTCTATAGAATCGCCGCAATGGAGATCGCGCTCGCCGTGCTGGCTGCGTATCTGATCGGCTCGATCTCCTTCGCCATTGCGGTGAGCCGGCTGATGCGGCTGCCCGACCCGCGCAGCTACGGCTCGAAGAATCCCGGTGCGACCAATGTGCTGCGCACCGGCCGCAAGGCTGCGGCAGCGCTCACCCTGGCGGGCGATGCGGCGAAAGGCCTGGGAGCGGTGTGGCTGGCGCAGGTCTATGTGCCCGAGGCGGCACCGTACGCGGCACTCGCGGTCTTCCTCGGGCATCTGTTCCCGGTGTACCACGGCTTCCAGGGAGGGAAGGGCGTCGCCACGGCCGCGGGCGTGCTCTTCGCGATCGACTGGCGCATCGGCCTCGGCACGCTGGCGACGTGGTTCATCATTGCAGCATTCCTGCGCTATTCGTCGCTTGCCGCGCTGGTGGCGGCGGCCTTCGCGCCGTTCTTCACGGCGCTGCTGCTCGGCTTCGACGCCTATTTCGCCTGCGTGCTGGTGATGGCCGCGCTACTTATCTGGCGGCACCGGGGGAACATCGCCCGCCTGATTGCCGGGACCGAGTCGCGCATCGGCGGAAAAAAGGCCTAGAGCGGCCAGCGCGGCTTCACGGTGAAGGCGTGCGCCGCGGGTGGCGTGCCGCGCGCGAGGCGTTGCGCGGCGGCGAAGGCGATCATGGCGCCGTTGTCGGTGCAGAGCTCGTGTTCCGGATAGAAGACAGCGAAGCCGCGCTTGCGCGCCTCGGCATCGAGCGCGGCTCGCAGCTGCTGGTTTGCGCCGACGCCGCCCGCGACCACGAGCCGGGTAAGCCCGTTGGTCTGGAGCGCGCGCACGCACTTCGCGACGAGCACCTCCACCACCGCATCGACGAACGCGCGCGCAATATCGGGGTAGGCAGTCGGATCGGCGTCGCGTGCGGCGAGAAGCACGGCCGTCTTGAGCCCGGAGAAGCTGAAATCGAGGTCGCCGCTCGCGAGCATCGGCCGTGGCAGCTGATAGCGGCCGGGAGCGCCGCGCTCGGCGAGCGCGGAGAGCGCCGGCCCGCCGGGGTAGCCGAGGCCGAGGAGCTTGGCCGTTTTGTCGAACGCCTCGCCCGCCGCGTCGTCCTGCGTCTCGCCGAGCAGGCGGTAGGCGCCCACCCCGTCGACCCGCATGAGCTGCGTGTGGCCGCCCGAGACGAGGAGCGCGACGAACGGGAAGCCCGGCCGCCGGGCGGACAGCAGCGGTGAGAGCAGGTGCCCTTCCAGATGGTGGATGCCCAGCACCGGCACCCCGAGCGCCGCGCCCAGCGCATGAGCGTATGAAGCCCCGACCAGCAGAGCGCCGGCGAGCCCCGGACCCTCGGTGTAGCCGATGCCCGCCACGTCGGCCAGGCGGCGCCCGGCGCGCTCGAGTACGTGCCGAGTGAGCGGCACGAGCCGCTGGATGTGGTCGCGCGACGCGAGCTCCGGCACGACGCCGCCGTAGGCCTCGTGCATGGCGATCTGGGAATGAACGGCGTGCGCGAGCAGCCCGCCGGCTGCGCTGTCGTACAGCGCAACGCCGGTTTCATCGCACGAAGTCTCGATTCCCAGGATGAGCACTCACTTGATTTTGATACAATTCAGCCCCCTTTCGAGCCGAGGACTGGATGCCGGTAGTCAGAGTCAAGGAAAACGAGCCGTTTGAAGTCGCCATGCGGCGCTTCAAGCGCACGGTGGAGAAGACGGGTCTTCTCACCGAGTTGCGCGCCCGCGAGTACTACGAGAAGCCGACCGCCGAGCGCAAGCGCAAGCTGGCCGCCGCAGTGAAGCGCCACCACAAGCGTCTGCGCAGCCAGATGCTGCCGCAAAAGCTGTACTAGCATCCCCCTCAAGCAGCAAATCACCGAGGACATGAAGGCCGCCATGCGGGCGAAGGACGCCGCACGGCTGTCCGCTATTCGCCTGATCCTCGCCGCCGTCAAGCAGCGCGAGGTCGACGAGCGCATCGAGCTCGACGACGCCGCCGTGGTGAGCGTGATCGAGAAGATGATCAAGCAGCGCCGCGAATCGATCAGCCAGTTCGAGAAGGGCGGCCGCACGGATCTCGCCGATGCGGAGAAGGCCGAGCTGCAGGTGCTATCGGCCTACCTCCCGGCGCAGATGGGCGACGCGGAGATTGCCCAGGCGGTCGATGCCGCGATCGCCCAGTCCGGTGCGGCGGGCGCGAAAGACATGGGCAGGGTGATGGCTGCGCTCAAATCCCGGCTCGCCGGCAAAGCCGACATGGGCAGAGTCTCCGCCCTCGTAAAGGCACGGCTCGCCGGCTAAAAAAGCGGCCCGCGCGAGCGTTTCCGCGGGAAAATCGGCGTCAAGAAGTGATACCGGATTCGTTCAAGCAGGATCTGCTCAATCGCGTCGACATCGTCGATGTCGTCTCGCGCTACGTGCAGCTCAAGAAGGGCGGCGCCAACTATCTCGGCCTCTGCCCGTTCCACAACGAAAAGACGCCGTCGTTCACGGTGAGCCCGGCCAAGCAGTTCTACCACTGCTTCGGCTGCGGCGCCCACGGCAACGCCATCGGCTTCCTGATGGCGTACTCGACCCTCGGCTATGTCGATGCGATCAAGGAGCTCGCCGCGTCCGCCGGCATGCAGGTGCCCGAGTGGCGTCCGCCGAGCGCGCAGGAGGCGGCGCGCAAGGAGCGCGAGACCGATCTCTATGCGCTGATGGAAAAGGCGATGGACTTCTATCGCGCCGAGCTCAAGAAATCGCCGCGCGCCATCGAATACTTGAAAGGCCGCGGCCTTACCGGCGAGATCGCGGGGCGCTTTCGCATCGGTTATGCGCCGGATGACTGGCAGGCGCTCAAAGCGCCCTTCCCTCAGTACGACGATGCGGCGCTGGTCGAGGCGGGTCTGCTGGTGCAGAACGAGGACAAGCGCTACGACCGCTTCCGCGACCGGGTGATGTTCCCGATCTTCAACGCACGCGGCGCGGTGATCGGCTTTGGCGGGCGCGTGATCGGCGACGGCGAGCCGAAGTACCTCAATTCCCCGGAAACCCCGCTGTTCGAAAAGGGGCGCGAGCTCTACGGATTGCTGCACGCGCGCGATGCGATTCGCGCCGTCGGGCATGTCCTGGTGGTCGAGGGGTACATGGACGTCGTGGCGCTTGCGCAGCACGGAGTCGCCAATGCGGTCGCGACGCTCGGCACGGCGACGACGCCAGTGCATGTCGCCAAGCTCTTGCGCCTGGCCGATGCGGTGGTTTTCTGCTTCGACGGCGACGCCGCGGGCCGCAAGGCTGCCTGGCGGGCGCTCGAAGTCAGCCTGCCGCTCGCGCCGGACCACAAGCCGATCCGCTTCCTGTTCCTGCCGGAGGGTGAAGATCCGGACACCTACGTGCGCCAGCACGGAAAGGACGGCTTCGAGCGCAAGCTGCGCGAAGCCGAGACGCTGAGCCAGTTCCTCCTGGCCCAGCTGCGTGCCGAGTGCGATCTCGCGACGGCGGAAGGCCGCTCGCGGCTGATCTCGATCGCCAAGCCCCATGTGCAGAAGGTGGCGGCGCCGGCATTGAGGCTCCAGCTCATCAACGAGATCGCCCAGCTTGCGCGCGTCGCCGAAGGCGAGATCGACCGCCTGCTGGAGCTGCCGGGCCGGCCGCGCTACACGAGGCCCGCGCCCGCGCGCGTGCGCTACACCGCGCCGGACAGCCCGGAATGGAGCTTGCTGTACAGCGCGCTCTGCAACCTGTCGCTGATCGAGCACATCGACGCTGCCCTGCTCTCGCCGGAGCGGGCCGAATCCAAAGCGCTGCTCGCGATCCGCGATGCCTGCCGGGAATTCGAGGAAGAGCCGTCGCTCGGCCTGGTCCTCGACCGGCTGCAGGGCAGCCCCGGGTTGGAAATCGTGCTCCGCGCCCATAAATATGCGGAAGACATCCGGTTCAGCGCCGAGGAAGCCGAAAGCGAGTTTGGCGAGGCGCTGGTCAAGCTCGACTTGGCCAGGCGCAAGAAGGAGCTGGACGAGCTGCGCGCCGGGGGACTCGCCTCCCGAGAGCAGCAAATCGCTTGGCAGGAGAAGAATCTCGCCTACAAAAGACTCCAAGGGGCACTTCCAAGCCCTTGAGTGGTCAACTATAATGCGCGGTTCTTTTTTCCGCGTCGGCAGCAGGCTTTAGGTCGGGGGACCGAAATGGCGCAAAAGCGCAAATCCAAGGTCAAGAAAGCACGGGCAGCGAAGAAAAAGGCGCGCGTGGTACGCGCGCTGAAGCGTCACGCCCGCAAGGCGCGGCCGCACAGGAAGCTCCTGCGCGCGAAGCACGCTCACGCGGAACGCGGGCGCAAGCTCGCTTCGGCAAAGGGCGCCCCGGCAAAGCCGGTCGCGGCCAAGCCTCAAGGCAAGGGACCGAAGGCGCCGATCAAGAGCGCGAAGCAGGCGCTCGAGCTCCTCGAGGCGAAGGTCAACGAGGTCAAGGGCAAGGGCAAGCGCGGCCGCCGCGGCCGCAAGGACGAGTGGCTCATCCCGGCGGAGCTGCCGAAGGAGGACGCCGAGACCCGGCGCACGCGGCTCAAGAACCTGATCAAGCTCGGCAAGGAGCGCGGCTTCCTGACGTACTCCGAGATCAATGACCACCTGCCCGACGATCTGGTCGACGCGGAGCAGATCGAGGCGATCATCTCGACCTTCGGCGACATGGGCATCCAGGTCTATGACCAGGCGCCCGACCAGGAGCAGCTGCTCATCGCCGCCGAGGGGCAGCAGGTCGCCCAGCCCGACGAAGATGTGGAAGAGCAGGCCGAGGCCGCCCTTTCCACCGTGGACTCGGAATTCGGCCGCACCACGGACCCGGTGCGCATGTACATGCGCGAGATGGGCTCGGTCGAGCTGCTCACGCGCGAGGGCGAGATCGAGATCGCGAAGCGCATCGAAGATGGCCTGCGCCACATGATCCTGGCGATCAGCGCCTGTCCGACCACCGTGCGCGAGATCCTGGACCTGGCCGACAAGGTCGAGAAGGACGAGATGCGCATCGACGAGGTGGTCGATGGGCTGATCGATCCCAACGCGAAGGACGACTTCGATCCGAAGAAGGCCGCTCCGTCGACCGAGGACGAAGAGGCGCAGATCGAAGAGGAAGAGGGCGAGGAGGACGAGGAAGCCGCCGAGGCGGCGCAGTCCGCGAGCATGCTCAAGCTGAAAGGCGAGGCGCTGGAGAAGTTCGCGCGCATCCGCCGGCTGTTCGAGAAGATGCTGAAGGCGCTCGAGAACAAGGGCTCGAAGGACAAGGACTACCTGCGCGTTCGCGACCAGATCTCGAGCGAGCTGATGACCATCCGCTTCACCGCGCGCACGGTCGAGCGGCTGTCCGACAGCGTGCGCAGCCTGGTGGACGAAATCCGCCGCTACGAGCGCGAGATCCACGACAACGCGGTCGAAAAGGCGCAGATGCCGCGCCAGCACTTCATCAAGGTATTCGCGGGCACGGAAGGCTCGAAGCGCTGGCTCACCGGCGAGATCAATACCGGCAACCCGTGGAGCGAGGCGCTGGTGCGTGTCGAGCCTTCGATCCTCGAGCTGCTCTCCAAGATCCAGGCGGTGCAGCAGAAGATCGGCATCCCGATCCGCGACCTGAAAGAGATCAACAAGCAGATGTCGACCGGCGAGGCAAAGGCGCGCCGCGCGAAGCGCGAGATGACCGAGGCGAACCTGCGCCTGGTGATCTCGATCGCGAAGAAGTACACCAACCGCGGGCTGCAGTTCCTCGACCTCATCCAGGAGGGCAACATCGGCCTGATGAAGGCGGTCGACAAGTTCGAATACCGCCGCGGCTACAAGTTCTCGACCTACGCCACGTGGTGGATCCGCCAGGCGATCACGCGCTCGATTGCCGACCAGGCGCGCACCATCCGCATCCCGGTGCACATGATCGAGACCATCAACAAGATGAACCGCATTTCGCGCCAGATCCTGCAGGAAACGGGACAGGAGCCCGATCCGGCGACGCTGGCGCAGCGCATGGAGATGCCCGAGGAGAAGATCAGGAAAATCCTGAAAATCTCGAAGGAGCCGATCTCCATGGAGACGCCGATCGGCGACGACGACGACTCGCACCTTGGCGATTTCATCGAGGACCAGTCGACGCTCGCGCCGTCGGATGCGGCGACCTTCGCCTCGCTGCGCGATGTGACGAAGGAAGTGCTGGATACGCTTACGCCGCGCGAAGCGAAGGTGCTGCGCATGCGCTTCGGCATCGAGATGTCCACCGACCATACGCTGGAGGAGGTGGGCAAGCAGTTCGATGTGACGCGCGAGCGCATACGCCAGATCGAGGCCAAGGCGCTGCGCAAGCTGCGCCACCCGTCGAGGAGCGAGCGGCTGAAGAGCTTCCTCGATCAGGAGGGCTAAGCGACGCCGTAAAACAAAAAAGGCCGCAGATGCGGCCTTTTTTGTTTATATAGACGCCCGGGGGCCGATAGCTCAGCCGGTCAGAGCAGGGGACTCATAATCCCTTGGTCGTTGGTTCGAATCCAACTCGGCCCACGCTACTTTGCATCTTCGGCTTCGGTCGCCGATGCCGCGCGCTGCTGCATCTGCCCGACCGCCGCGTCGATCTTCTGCTGCGCCCGCTGCATGGTTTTTTGTCCCTGCTCCAGCTCCTGCTTCTTGATCGAGGCGGCAGTGGCGGCGGTGGTGGCGGTTTCGACGCCGCAACCTGCGAGGGCCGCCGCGGCGGCGATGGCGAGAAATGTCTTCATGACGGGCACTATAGGCGCAATCGGGCGGCGTTGCCGCGTCAAAAATTCCGGTCCAAAAAAAAGGGCCGCGGTTAGCGGCCCCTGAAACAACCCCGCCCACCGTTCTAGAAGGTCCAGCCCTCGATCGTGGCGACCAGAATTTCGCGTTCGGTAAGTACGCGCGCAGCGTATTCCTCGGCCGGCGCGCCGCGACCGTTGTATCGCGCAACGGCGCCGGCCACGTCGCCCCGTGCCCGAGACAGGCATTTGCGCAGCACGCGGCCCGCGGTGCGGATGTTCACGCTGGGGTCAGCCAGCGCGGTTGCACTGGCACCGTGCAGATCGGGCCTCACCTGGCAAAGGCCCACCTCACCGGCCTGGCCGACCGCCCAGGGCCGCCATGAGGATTCCACCCCCACGATTGCGAGCAGCAGCGTCGGATCCGCCGGGAAGTGCTTCTGGGCCAGTGCGATAACCCCTTCGACCGCCGAAGGCTCCACGCGATAGCGCCGGGCGATAGTGACCGCGAGTGGTGACGCGGCGATGCGCGGCGTAGCCGTAGCACCGAAGGGTAATGCCCCGAGCACGGCAAGGAGGGCACGCCGCTTTGTGTTAGCGGTGTTTTCCACCAAGATCGGTCGTTCGCTCATACCACCTCCGCATTGCGTTGGACCCTGCGTGGATTTTTCCAGAGGTGGCGCAGCGAAACCGCGCTGTTGACAAAGTACCGCGCTGTTAACAAATCCTGACCGGCGGCCACACGAGTTGCGTGCCCGCGCCGCCGCAAGACGCGCTACGCGGCCGCCTGGCGGCCGCCTAGCTCGGCTGGCGCGCGGCCTTGCGCTCGAGCAGGCGAGCGAAGTTTTCGAGCGATAGCAGGTGCAGGTAGATGCGCGGCAGGATGCCTTTGCGCACCAGGTTCTTGAGCTGCGCCGAGTTGAGGTTCTCCAGGTTCTTTTCCACGACGCGGTACATGCCCGTGACCTGCAGCGGCTTCGCTTCCTGCCCGCGGATACTTCCCTGCATGGTGAACGGCTCGAACAGGCCGTAATCGGCGAGGATCGAGCACATCTCACGGCTGCGCTCGAGGTCGGCCTCGTACTCGCCGAGCAGCCGCTCGAGGTCGCGCCACTTGGCGCTCGGCCGGCCCTGGTCGTCGAACATCGGCTCGCCACTCTCATCGATGTAAGTCTTCTCGATGCAGATCAGGCGGTCCTTCTGCTCAACGCGGTCGACGTTCACCTTCGCCATGCAGAACGGATAGCGGCGCGCGTACGCCGGAATGTACACGCCGTTCAGCCAGCGGGCGTTGTCATAGAACAGGTTCTCGCCCGCCGTGAGGCCGAGCACTGCCACCGGCGCGAACGACTGCGCGTTGTCGCTCGAGGTAAACACGATCGGATATTCGCGCGCCACCGGCTGGAATTCCGACAGGCTGATCGGCATCGCATTGCCGCGCTGTGCGAACTCGGGCACCTCGCCGGGCGCAGGCAGGCGAACTCTCTGGTTCTTGAGGAACGGAACGACTTCCTGGTAGCCGAACGGCGGCGAAATCTGCATCAGCCGATGATAGCCCGCGCCGATTGGCTTGCGGTAAAATGCGCGGCTCTCCAAGGGGTGGTAGCTCAGCTGGGAGAGCGTCGCGTTCGCAATGCGAAGGTCGGGAGTTCGATCCTCCTCCACTCCACCAGATTCCACCGAAACGAAACGGGCCGCTTGCGCGGCCCGTTCGGTTTTTGAAG